>PMOU01000496.1 GCA_003161205.1 Actinomycetota bacterium
CGGTGTCCGCCGAGGCCGGCTAGCCGCGTACCGGGCGGCGCGGTGTCCGCCGGCCCGGTGCCTCGCGACCCGGGCCGGGCAGAACCGAGTGCCGCTTACGAGGGGTTAAAGGTCGCGGTAGCGAGGACGGTGCCGTCGGCGGAGACCAGCCGGGCGCCGCGCAGGGTCCCGGTGTTGCCCGGCTCCGGGCTGCCCCAGCCGCCGTACCCGGCGTTCAGCTGGAACGACCCGACCGTGGTCACCCGCCCGTCGGTGCCTACCACCTGGCAGGTCACCGACTCGTCGCCCGATCCCAGGTCGACGGACATGTACACCCAGCGCTTGGTGCCCGAGTAGAGGAATATGTCCCCGACGTTCTGGTGGGTGGCCGAGACCAGGCTGGCCGAGGTCAGCGGCCCCGCCGCCGAGCTGGTCGTCGGCGACGAGCCGACGCCGATGCGCCAGCCGCCGAGGCCGGCCACGATGACAGCCACGCCCACGGCGGTGGCGGCCAGCGCCCGGCGCAGCCGACTGGCCCCGCCGGGCCTGGATGTCCTGCCGGGCCCGGATGCCCCGCCGGGTCCGATCGGCCTACCGCCTGGCCTGGCGGCGCGGGGCCGCGTACCACCGCGGGCCGGCCGCCGACGCCACCGCGAGGTCTCCCGCGTGCGGGTGCGCAGCAGCTCCGCGTCCCCCTCGGCCGGAGCGGGTGCCTTCGCTGGGGCGGGTGCCTCGGCCGGAGCGGACAGCCCGAGCCGGTCGAGCACCCGGGTTTCGAAACCGGCGGGCGGCTCGGCGGGCGGCAGCAGCGCCAGCAGCTGGTCGCTGGTCGCCATCAGCTGCCGCACGTCCTCCCGGCACCCGTCGCACGTGTCCAGGTGCGCGAGCGCCGCCGCGCGCTCGCGTCCAGTGAGCACGCCGAGCGCAAGCTCGACGGCCACGTCAGCTAGTTCCACGCAGTTCATGTCGTTCCGCTCACTCATCGCCCGTCTCCTTCGGGAGGCCGGTTTCATCCGGAAGGCCAGTTTCATCCGGTAGGAAGGCGGTCCGCAGTTTCCGCATACCGTCGCGTATCCGCGTCTTCGCGGTACCGAGCGGAATCCCCTCCGTTTCTGCGACCTGCTGCGCTGTCATGCCGTAGATCCCGGACATCGCGACCGCCCGCGCCTGCGGGGCCGGCAGCTCTGCGAGGGCATGCCGCACTTCGGCTGCGCTGTCGTTGGCGACCGCCATCCGCTCCGGGCTGTCGGTCACCGCCGCGATCACCGCCGGCAGGTCGTCAGGATCCATCGGCAGCGCCGACTGGGCGCGAACGACGTCAACCGCCAGGTTGTGCGTGATCCTGGTCAGCCACGCCCGGACGGAGCCGCGCCTTGAGTCATAGACCGACGCGTGCCGCCAGGCCTGCTCGAAGGCATGCTGGGCGACGTCCTCAGCGGTACCCGGGTCGCTAGTTACGGCTAGCGCCACGCCGAAGACGATTCGCTGGAACCGGCGCACGAACGTGACCGCGAGAGCGGCGTCGCCGGCGCCAAGGCCAGCGAGCAGCACCTCATCGGACAGCGGTTCCATCGAGGCTCCCATAGCTCCCATCGTCCGCCAGCCTAGGCGCGGGCCGGCACGCGGGCAGCGGTGGCCGCTGCCCGGGCCGGCGCGCCCAGCGCGAGCAGCACCGCGGCGGCCAGCAGGACGAAGGCGGCGGTGAACTCGACCGCGAGGGACAGCACCGCGTAGGGGACGGTCAGGCTCTCGGTGTACCCGAACAGCCCGACGTACACGCTGAGCAGCAGGCCGGCACCGGTCGCGAGGCCGGCGAGCGCGCCGGCCACGATCAGCGCCAGCCAGCGGAAGGCGACGATGGCCACCGCCAAGAGGATGCTCGCGATGCCCTGGACGAGGAAGAGCGGCCCGATGACGCTGATGTCCTTGTAACCGTCAGCCCACAGGTCCAGGTGGATCACGCCGGACCAGACGAGGAAGCCGGCCCCGATTCCGGCCAGGGCGAGGACCGTCCAGCGGGCGATCCGCGACTCCAGCGTGCGCGTGCTGCGGATCAGGAATCGGATCGTGCGTTCGCGGTTAACCATGACGCCTCCTAAGGCGTATCAGAAAATCAGATCGATGTGGTCTGGATCGTCGTCCACAGGCCGTAGACGGCCAGGGCGCTCGCCGCCGCCGCCAGTACGACGGCAGGCAGCAGGCGCCCGCCGCGGCGGGCGACGAACCTCGGGTAGACGGCGAAGGTGACGAGCTCGCTGAGCCAGAGCGCGAACAGCGATGGCGTGAGCAGGTCGTCGTAAATCGCCTGCGGGTTGAAGAGCAGCAGCGGTGCGGTGGCCACCATGACGATGCCGATGCCGATGACGACCCGGCGCAGCGGCCACGCGGTCACCGCGGTGGTCAGCCGGCTCAGCGCCAGGTACTCCACCAGGATGACCCCGGCCACGCTGACGGCCACGCCGATGCCCACCGTGACGGCGAAACCGTGCCCGGCGAACCGCTGCGCCACGGCCATCCCGGGGATCTGCGCCCGCAGCAGCGTCGGGTCAGCCGCGAGCGGTGCGACGACCTTGAGCAGCGCCTGGTACCGGCGCTCCCCCGGCAGCACGGCGGGCAGCGTGTCGTAGACGACCTGGGCCGTGGTGTACACGATGTACAGCAGGTAGCTCAGCGCCAACAGCGCCGCCAGGGCCAGTGGCCCGCCGAACGACGTCACCGCCACCCCGGTGTAAGCCCACTGGCCGAGCGGCCTGGCCGCCCTGCCTGGTGCTGCCGCCGCCCCCGTGGTGGCGGCAGCACCCCCGGTGGCCGCCGGGCCGGCCCCGCTGCCCGTCAGCCGGGCGAAGAAGGTGGTCATCGGACCGTCAGGACCAGCCGCCGGCGGCGCTCGACGAACCCGCGGCCGGAGTTGCGGCCGGCGCGGACGGCGCCGACCCTGACCCGGAAGCGCTCGCGGTGAACGAGCTCACCGAAGCGGTAACGTCGCTGCCGCTCGGGGCGACGAGCCACCACTTGGCGCCGAAGCTGTCACTGCCCTGGCCGCTGGCCGTCCCCGCGCCGGAGTCGCCGGAGAAGTAGTACAGCGGGTGCCCGTCATAGGTCACCTGCTTGGTGCCATCCGACCGGGTGATCGTGCCCAGGTCGCTGGCCTTCGCGGCGCCGGCCGCGGTCACCGTGCCCGTGGTCGTTACCGCGGGCCACGCGCCCGCGCACGCCCCTGAGCACTGGGACATGTCCCCGGTGTCCTTGACCCACAGGTAGACCGCACGCCCCGAGCCGTTGGTCAGCACCGTGCCCGCCGACGACGAGGCGGTCTCGATGACCGTGTTACCCGACCCGCTCGCACTGCCCCCCGCGGCCGCGGCGCTCGCCGAGGATGCCGGGGACGACGCCGCGGTGCTGCTGCCCGCGCTGCTGCACGCCGCCGCGAGCACGGCCACGCCGACCGCGCCGCCGACCCCGGCCACCAGCCGGGCCGGCTTCGGCATGCGGTTGATCGTGGAAATCTTCATCTCTTCCTCCCGTCCGGTGCGGCGAGCCGCGCCGGTTTTTCTGCTTCGCCAGATGGCCCTCGACAGAACTACGGGCGGAAGCATGCGGAGGGATTGGCAGCAGACGGGCCAGGAAGGTGTGATCCAGGTCACCGGATACCGTCGGGCAGCCTCGCACCCGTCAAGCCGGAACACGCCGCCGCATCGGACCGGGGCGGCGTGGACGCTGTGGACCGTGGCGGCGATCCTGGCGAATCCCCGGGATACGGGCCGGCAGGTGTGGAACCGGCAGCGGACCGATTTCGACCTGGGCGGCCCGGCCAACACCCCGGCTTTGCGGCTGGCGCGGGCTAGTCTGCAGGTGCAGCGCGAACCATCGGATGTCCGGTTTCGTCGCCCGGCTGAAGGGCGGGGCCGAGATAGGCTCCGACGGCTCGATTCACTGCCGGTGGTGCCAGGTGCTGGCCGAGTGAGGTGGTGGGTATGGCAGTTACGGAGCGCCTGGACCGGTTCCAGCGGAAGCACCCGTGGGCGAGCTTCCCGCTCGCGGTGGTCTACAAGTACTTCGACGACTTTGGTGCCTATCTGGCGGCGCTGCTCACCTACTACGGGTTCGTTTCGCTGTTCCCGCTACTGCTCCTCGCCTCGACGATCCTGGGCATCGTGCTGTCGGGCGACCCGAGGCTGCAGCAAGAAGTGCTCACATCGGCGCTGCACCAGTTTCCGGTGATCGGCGGGGATCTAGCCCGGCCGAAGCGCCTGGGCGGCGGCCCAGTCGGCCTCGTCGTGGGAATCGCCGGGTCCCTCTACGGCGGGCTAGGAGTCGCGCAGGCCTTTCAGTATGCGACCAACACCATGTGGGCAGTGCCGCGCAACAACCGGCCGAACCCCTTCAAGGCCCGCGGCCGCAGCCTCGTCCTGCTGGCCACTGCCGGACTGGCCGTCCTGGCCACCACCGCTTTGTCTATCGCGGGCGGCGGCGGAGCCGGGGCGCTCGGGACAGCGGGCAGGTCCCTCGCGCTGGCAGCGGCCGTGGTGATCAACGTCGCCGTGGCCGTATTCGCGTTCCGCTATGCGCCGGCGCGGCGGCCATCGGTCCACGACGTCGCGCCGGGCGCGATAGCCGCGGCGGTGATCTGGCAGCTGCTGCAATCCTTCGGGGTTATCTACGTCAGGCATGTCGTCGAGCACGCCAGCGCCACGAACGCGGTATTCGCCCTCGTCCTCGGCCTGCTCGCGTTCCTGTACATCACGGCCACGGCCGTCCTGCTCTGCGCGGAGATCAACGTCGTACACGTTAATCACCTGCACCCCAGGTCACTGCTCACCCCCTTCACCGACAACGTCACTCTGACAGCCGCCGACCGGCACGCGTACTCTCGCCAGGCTAAAGCCCAGCGCAGCAAGGGCTTCGAACACGTCGACGTCAGCTTTGACCCGCCATCATCTGAACCGGCCCACGACGATCCCAGCCTGTAAAAAAGGCGCCGGGCTATTTCAGGCAAGCCACCGATAGAACGTTCCGATCCGCGCAGCCACCAGCACGGTAATTCGTCATCAATGGTCATCCAGAACGGCGGGCCGACACGGCAAAAAGAAATCTTCACATCGCCGGCTGCCCGGCTATCGTCAAACGCTTTGCAGGCCGACCTGTATGTTTATACACCGCCGCCTTGAGGGCGAACACCCGCTCCTGCCGCGTTTCGCGCGTCTGGGTAGGTCAGT
This sequence comes from Actinomycetota bacterium, assembly GCA_003161205.1. The sequence continues at coordinate 5,196 of PMOU01000496.1, forward strand.
CGGGCTGGCGGCCGGTCCTGGTGGCTGCGGGCGGGCCTGTCCGGGCGAGGGTATCGGCGCGGCGCAGTGCGTCGGGCAGCCGGTACCGGCCGGCCATGCGCCGGACCAGGTCCGCCGCGTCGGCTGCGGGCATCCCGGCCGCTGTGATGAACAGCGGGCGTGCCGAGGATCCGCGCAGGACCGGCACCGCGTGGGTGGCCGTGCGGAACCGGGACTTGGCCACCCGATGACCGGGATGCCGAACTCGGCACGCGCCCGCGCGCCCAGGCCGGGCCGGCCGCCGGGGTCCAGGTCGGCGTAGCCGTCGACCACCAGTAGGCCCAGCTCGCTCAGGTCCTCCAGGACCGCGCGCAGCGGCGGCAGCTCGCGCAGGGAGAACTCGCCCGGTTGGTAGGGCGCTGGCAGCAGCCCGCAGCAAGACGTCCAGCAGTCACGAAGCGTAATTGGTCCGCGTCGAGCACGCGAACGCTTAACCGCCCTAATTGATATGCATGCCCTCGCCGAACGCGCGGTCCTCTGTGACGGTCGTGCAGATCCGGGCGATCTGAACGGCCGGCCGTGGGCTCGTCGAGCGCGACGATCGTGTGGGGTCTGGACCGTCGGCAGGCAGCCGGATGCCTGCCTACGTCGCTGGAGAATCGGCTGCAGGTGCGGTTTCCGTGCCTGTGACGGGCGGAGGGCACGTCGGCGCGTGCGAGCCCGCATGCCCTAGCGGGGAACGCTGCCCCCGTCTGTGCCTGCCATGAGCGTTTCCAGCTTGTTGATCGCGGGCTCTATGTTGGTGAACAGGCGGGCGAGCGCTGATTCCATCAACGGGTCCCCTTGATGATCTCTGATGCCGCAGGTGGCGTTGAGCCGGGATCGCTGCATCCAGGCAGACACGTCGGGATCGGCGGCCCAGATGATCTCGGCGCGCTGGGCGGTGTAAGTGAGCGGGACCCAGTCGCCCGCCGCGTCGGGATACTGGTTTGCCGGGCAGATCAGGTTCTTGCGCGCGTCGTCGCCGCGCGTTGCCTCGATATAGCCGGTCAAGGCGGCGCTGAAGACCGGCTGGCAGGCCCTGATCTGCTGCAGCGTGATGAGGCCGTCGCTAAAGGCTGGCCGGGCAGGCTTGGTGCGAAGGCCGGCTGCTGAGCAGTCGACGTGAACCTGCCCGCGGTCAGCCGGGATGGACCCGCCTGCGAGCGTTATCTGGTCCGGTCCGATGCGGGTGACCCTTCCGAGGCGGATCACGTTCTCGATGCTGCGCAGGCTCACCAGTTCGTCCTGGCTCACCGTCGCGCAGCGGAACGTCGTCGGCTCGACACCGGGGTCTAGCCGTATGAGCTGGCCGCACGCTTCAAGCCGCCGGAACAGGTCGGTCAGGTCGCCGGCCTGGGCTGCTGCCTCCAGGTAGAGCGAGACGCCCTCGATCAGCCGGGGCAGCAGCTCGAGTGGCTGCTGGAATGCCCGGTCCAGGAGCCAGGGATCCCGCGGCCTGACCCAGCGGATCGCGTCGGGCGGCACGCCGGCGCCGAGAAGCCACAGGCACGCGTCGATCGCGGTCTTGCCGCCTCCGAGGATCGTGAACCCGCTTGGCTGGCCACTCAGCCCGACGAGGTCGTTGACCGGGATCAGCCGTGTACCTGGCTCGATGCCGAACGGCGGGACATGGGTCGCCGGGATCGAGGGCTCGAGATACCTGGCGTCCACGACCCGTTTCCGCACCCGGATCGTCGTGGTCTCCCCGGTCAGCCGGGACGTGAACTGGTGCCCGTCCCCGGCCGCGCTGTAGTCGGACATGGCGAAGAACCGGACCCGGCCGGAGGGCAGCAACTGCTCGTCAAGCACCTGCTGGTAGTAGGCGCAGATCTCGGCCGCCGTTGCCCGCGGGTAATAGCCGGCGTTCGGGCCGTCCCGGTCAATCACGTCACTGCCGAGCCGCCTGGAGTTGACGCCGTACAGGGCCGACGGTCCGTGCAGGCGCACGAACGGGTAGGCGTCGTGCCAGTGGCCGCCCGGACCGTGGCGCCGGTCCACCAGCACCACCTCGGCACCGCTGGCCGCGATGAGTGCGTCGACGAACGCCATGCCCGCGGCGCCTGCGCCGATGACCAGGTAATCGGTCTCGATTGCGTCCACGGATGGCCTCCCGGTCCTTATACGCACGACCGTTTAAAATCGTAAATCCGCGAATGCAGGCTTACTGGATTCTCTCATCATCCGTCCTGGCGAGCCTGGCGATCTGGTGCAGCCGGGGCACTTCCGCATGGCGCGGTACAGCATCCGCCACAGGCCAGGGAGGGCGTCGGCTGCGTATCGGTATGTTTGCTGTAACTAAAGGAGCACTCGATGACCGCACCTGAACTGGCCGTCGTCACCGACGGGCTGACCAAGCGCTTCGGCGACATCGTCGCCGTCGATCACGTCGACCTGCGGATCGAGTCCGGAACGGTCTTCTCCCTGCTCGGGCCGAACGGAGCGGGCAAGACCACTATGGTCCGGATGCTCGCCACCTTGTCGGCGCCGACAAGCGGGACTGCGACTGTCTGCGGTCACGACGTGGTGCGCGAGGCCGATGCCGTGCGCAGCGCGATCTCCATGACCGGGCAGTTCGCCGCGCTGGAGGACAACCTGACCGCGCGGGAGAACCTGCTGCTGATGGCGCGGCTGCGCGGGTACGGCCGGGGAGCCGCCGGGCGCCTGGTTGAGTCCCTCATCGACCGTTTCGATATCGGCGAGTTCCGCGACAAGCTGATCAAGGCCGTGTCGGGCGGCCAGCGGCGGCGGGTCGACCTGGCCGCCAGCCTGGTGGTCCAGCCCCAGCTGCTGGTGCTCGACGAGCCGACCTCGGGCCTTGATCCCCGCAGCCGCCAGGTCGTCTGGTCGACCGTCCGCGACCTGGTGGACGAGGGCGTCACGCTGCTGCTCACCACGCAGTACCTGGAGGAGGCCGACGCGCTGGCGGACGACATCGTCCTCATCGATCACGGCCAGGCGGTCGCCGCCGGCACGCCCAGCGAGCTGAAGGCGCGCATCGGCGACCAGCGAGTGGACGTCGTCGCGGCCGACTCCCAGGGCCTGGACGGTCTCGTCGCGGCCCTGTCCGGCCAGTTCGAGCTCAGCATCATCCGGGAGCGGCGGACGGTCTCAGTCCCGGCCCCGGACGAGATCGACGACCTGGCCAGCGTCGCCGCCGCCGTGCGCGCGAGCGGGATACCGATCGACGAGATCGCCCTGCGGCGGCCGACCCTGGACGACGCCTTCCTGGCCCTCACCGGCCAGCCACCCGCCACTGAGGCCCCGGCCAGCGACAGCCTCGCGAAGGTGGCGTCATGACACCCATCACCTCCCCGGCCGGCGCCGTCCGGCGCCCCACCGACGTCCTGCCGCCGCGGCCCGCCCGGTTCGTCCGCTACCTGCGCGAGACCAGCCTGCTCGTCGGCCGGGGCCTGCGCGCCATCCCGCGGGTGCCCGAGCGGCTGAGCGACGTGACCATCCAGCCGATCATGTTCACCCTGCTGTTCCTGTACGTCTTCGGCTCAGCCATCCACGTCCCGGGCCGCTACCAGAATTACCTGCTGCCCGGCCTGCTCGGCCAGAGCGTCGCGTTCGGCGTCATCGGCGCAGGCGTGGCCACCTCTACCGACTTCACCAGCGGAGTCGTCGACCGGTTCCGGTCACTGCCGGTGGTCCGGATGGCGGTTATCTCCGCCCAGGTGATCGGCCAGATCATCGAGCAGATCCTGGGCATCGTGATCGTGGCCGGAGTCGGGCTCGCGCTGGGCTGGCGCCCGCACCTTGGCGGCGGCCGGGCCGTCGAGCTGGTGGCGCTGATGCTGCTCGGCCTGTTCGCCTTCACCTGGGTCGGGGTGCTGGCGGGCATGCTAATCCGCAGTTCCGACGCCATGCAGGGCATCGGGTTCGCCGTCATGCTGCCGCTGTCGTTCCTGGCCGGCACGTTCGTGCCGATCTCCGGGATGAAGCTGGTCCCCCGCGCGATCGCCGAGTGGGATCCGCTCTCGGCGCTGGTCGCGGCCGTCCGGCAGGTCTGCCAGGGCACTCAGTCCAGCGGCTCGCTCCAGCTGGACCACCCGGTCCCGGCGATGATCGCCTGGTGCGTGCTACTCATTGCCGTCTGCGTGCCGCTGGCCCTGCGCCGCTTCCGGACCGCGAATGCCTGACCCGGAGTCTTAAGGCGACCTTGGCGTGGTGCGCGTTTCTGACCATGGGGCAATCATGGAGTCAGACTCGGCCGATCTGTGTGCGGCGGCGGGGCCTGATCGTGCTTGAGCACGTTGCAGCGATGGCGTGATCTGGAGGTTGCTGTCGTCGTCGGTGCCGCGGAACCTGCATCAGCTATCTCGGCCGGGGTCTCGTGCTCGACGCTGTGGCGGGCGAATTCCTCGGGTGTCACCGGCACGAACTCGATCGGCCGGTCAGCACCTCGGCGATGGTCTTCACCTGCTCGCGCGCGGTGAGCGCCTCCTGGCTCCATTCCTTGAGCTCACGAACCGGCACGCCTGCGCGCGACCACCGGCATCACCAGCCGCGACGTCGTCGCACCACCCGTGCAGACGATGTGCTTGCCACGATTCCTCGTCTGCGCGTGCCCGAGGGCGACCGTCTCGCCCGGGTACGGATACAGGTCACTGCCGGCGATGACGAGCAGCAGACGCTCGCCGGACCGGAACAGTGTCGACGACGGCAGGATCTCGATGTCGAGGAGGACAGGGACGCCACATGGAACCGGTAGCTCCTGGTGATGCGGGTGCCAGGGCTGGCCCGGCGTCGAACGCGACTCGTCGACCTCGCGGTGACTCGCCCGCAGCCACCCCAGCGCGACCGGACCGTCGGGGAACATCGACTGCGCGACAAAACCGACCTTCGTCCCGTCGCGACCGAGCTTCTCGAGGCCGACGAAGACGTCAAGGTCGTCCGCCTCCTCGGTCCGCATCCACACTTGGAGCCGGACGTTGCCGGTGACCTCGGTGTCCTCCGCGAACACGTACTCGAAGGTGGCTGCCCCGGACGTCGAGTCGTAGAGGAACTCCGCTGCCGAGGCCCCCTCATCCGGTGCGAGCGCACCGGCCGCAGCGTCGAGGAAGAGCGACCGGTACTCGGTGGACGGCGGCGGCCAGTGCTCCTCGTCGTGGAACTCTCCCTGCAGGTGGTTCTCCCGCACCTCGATGCTCACGCGCGGGCGGTCGAACGCCGGAGCCCCCTCGACCAGGAAGCTGCGAAAGAACGCGAGCTGACGCTGCACGCTCTCCTCCCGGTAGAAGTACGGCCACTTGTACTGACCGTGCACCTCGAGCCACTTGTGCTCCGACGACGCCCGCTTGAAGCCTTCGATCGTCCCGCGGGTGTGCACGCCTTGATCGCCCCAGTCCGCCACGGCGTAGACCGGCACGCGGATGGCGGACAGATCGGGCGCACGTTCGGCCCAGTAGGAGTCGAATAGGGGGTGGCGGACCGCCATCACCAACACGTCTTCGACCCGCGTGCGGGAGTACGACGTCGACTCCAGCCACCAGGTACGGAACCTCGTCTCCCGGATCCCGCCATGCGTCGCTCGGTCGCGATACTGATCGGAGGCACCCTCCCACGGGTTGATCGCCGCCAGAGAGGGGGGCTGCATCGCGGCAACCGACCATTGACTGGAGGCGAGGTAGGACACCCCGGACATGCCCACACGCCCGTTGCTCCAGGACTGATGGCCGCACCATTCGACAAGGTCGAAGCCGTCTTCGGCCTCCTTCGCGCTGTAAAACGTCAGCGTTCCCTCGGATCCCCAGGAGCCTCGGCTGTCGGCGTTCACGACGGCGAACCCCTGACCGGCCCAGAACAAGGGGTCCGGTCCCTCCCACACCGTGTAATGCGAGTGCTGCCCGATCGCGAAAGCCGGCGATGCGCTGTCGCCGTCGAACATCTCGACGCTCTTTCGCGAATGCTTGCCATAGGGGCTGTAGGTGAGCAGGACGGGGAACGGGCCGGGCGCTGTGGCCGGGCGAAAGACATCGGCGCGCAACCGGACGCCGTCACGCATAACGACGTCGACGTTGCGCTCGACGATCAGGCCGTGCTCGATCCGTCGGCTGTACTCGCCGCCGGGATAGCGGCCCTCTTCGAGCGGGATGCCCAGTCGGTATGCGAGGCCTTCGGTCATGGTGTCCTCTTTCGTGCGCAGCCAGCTGGATCAGGCCTGCGGTTCGCGGATCGTCAGCAGGTCGGCAGGGTTGTGCACGAGCAGCTGGCGGATCGTCGCCTCGTCCGTCCCCTCCTCGCGCAGTTCGGGCACGAAACGGTCGAGCAGCTCGGCGACGGAATGCGGCGGCGATACCCAGCCGAGTGGTACGCAGTCGGCGTCCGCGGAGACGACGAGCCGGTGGGCGAGGCCGTTGTCGAGCATGTGCATCACCTGCTTGAGCCGGTCGCGGCGGTTCTGCGCCCACGGCACGGACGGCTCCTTCTCCTTGTCGTAGCCGATGTTGTCGAGTCCGACGTACGCGCCGCGCCGCGCCACTCGCAGATCGCGTTCGAAGTCGACGTCGACGCCGGCGTCGGCGTGAC
>PMOU01000655.1 GCA_003161205.1 Actinomycetota bacterium
GTGATCATCGATAAATGCGAAAATTATGTGGAATCTAAATGTCCGGTTTTATTCGCGTCTGGGGTGCGTGATTTCAGCGATCGGCAGGCTGGTCGCGCCGGGTGGCGCGTCCAGCTCTCGCGGTGTCGCGCCTGACGGCGTCGCGACGTCGACAAGCCTGGTGAGCAGCGTGTCCAGCGCGGTCTGGCCGTCCTCGACGGCGGCGCGCTCGTCGTCGGTGAGCGGGATGGACATGAGCATCCGCTGGAGGTTGTCCTTGGCTTCGAGGAGCTGGGCCTTGCCCGAGTCCTTGGGCAGGTAGAAGTCGCAGCGGGCGCAGGCCATCCGGTGGGGGCACTGCTCGAAGAAGTTGTAGGTGCAGTAGCCGTGGCCGAGGTCGTAGTGCTGCCAGGGCTGTCCGGCCGCGGCGGCCCCGGAGGTGACGGCGTCGCGGTCGAGGAGGACCTCGATGGTGCGGACGTTCCGGGCGAAGTAGCCGGCTTCGGTGTATGCCCTGGTCAGGGTATTAGGGGTGATCTTCGCGTAGTGCTGGGTGGAGGTCGGCGTGCGGTGCCCGAGCCAGGCCTGCAGCTCGAACAGGGTCATCGGCTCCTTGGCGTTGTAAAGCTGGCTGGCGATCGTCGAGCGGGCCCGGTGGCTGGTGATGTTCCCGCGGACGTCGGCGGTCGGGACGCAGGCCTTGGCGCAGAGCGCCGGGATGATCGTGCGGTTGATGTATGCCCTGGCGACCGGGTGGGCCCGGACGGAGAACAGCAGGTCTGCCTGCTCGCCGGTCTTGCGGTCGGTCCGCGGGGGCTGGGCGGGCCGCAGCGCCTGCCATGCCTCGATGGCCTGGCCGACGATCGGGTCGACGGGCTTGGTGAATGCGGTGCCCGTTTTGTGGACAGGGACATCGAGCAGGCAGACGGCCTCGTCGGCGAGGACCTCGCGGGAGTCGGCCGGGACGGGTGTCCCGTCGTGCTGCCAGCGGATGCAGCCGGTCCGCAACCGGACGAGCTCGTCGCTGCGCAGCCCGGAGAACAGCCAGGTCAGGGTCAGCGCCCGGATCAGCTCGACCGGATAATAGCTGCCTGCGGAGGTGCCGGGCAGGTCGCCGGCCTCGATGTTCAGGCCGGCGTGCAGCAGCTTGGCCCACACGTCGTCGGCGATCACCCGGGGGTCGGTGCCGATCAGCGCGCTGACGCTGCGCGGGACGCCCAGTGCGCGGACGGGGTCGAACCGGCGGGGGATCCACTCCCATTCCTGGCAGTCGCGGAAGAACACCCGGGTGGCCATGAGCTGGTGGGCCTTGGTCCGCGGGGAGACCGGCTTCCCGGCCCGGCCGCCGAGCGCGTCGGTCCGCTGAACGTAGTCGCCGACGGTCATCCGGTCGACCGTCGCGACCCACGCGGCGCAGGTCTGGCGGGTCCACTGCCCCGGCTCGGTGATCTCCGGGTGCTCGGCGGCCAGCCACCGCCCGGCCTTGGCCATGATGGTGCGGATGATCGCGCGGACCCGGGGAGTCAGGGCCGAGGTGGCGTGCCACCGCTCGACCCATTCTGTCCAGGACGGGTCCGCGCCCTCGATCTCCGGCATGTGCCTGCGGCCGGTCCGGACGGGAGGCTGGCAGTAGCCGAGGTCGGCGACCGCCTTCTGGAGCGCGAACAGCGTTGTCTGGTGCTGGCGGCCCGCCGCTGCGGGATGGGCGCGGAGCCGGGCGAACGCCTCGGTGCCCAGGTCCTGCAAGCGGGGGCTGCGGTTGAGGAGCAGCGCCTGGGCGAGCACGCCGGGCAGCTGGTGCCCGGCGTCGCGGGCCTGGCTGCGGTAACCCCACCGGTCCAGGATCGCCGCGGTCTCGCTCATCGCCGTATTGACGGCCTCGCTGCCGAAGACGAGCTGGGCCAGGTGCAGCCGGTTGAACATGCCCAGATGCTGGAAGTCGGTGAAGCCGCCGAGCAGGTATGCCAGCGCGACCAGGAACGGGCGCACGGTCCGTTCCGTCGGCAGCGACCGGGCCGCCAGGAACTCTTCGCTGCCGGAGCCGGCCAGCCGGGCCCAGTCCCAGCTGGTCCAGGCCCAGTACGACTGCCCGGTGTCCGCGCAGTGCTGCAGGATGACCGCCGTCGCCTGCGCTCCGGCCCGCCGGAACTTGGGGTCGTCGTCGTGGTGCAGGACGGCGCGGGCCGCGTCCAGAGGCTTCACCAGGCGCGAGATCGCGTTCCAGTGCCGGGCGGTCCGCCGCGGGATGCCGGTCGCCCGGTTGCGGCGCAGGCCGACCGGGCCGATGGCCGCGATGGCGGCGGCCTCGCCGTCGAGCAGTTCCCGGCCGCGGTCCCAGCCCCGGTCCTCAAGGCCGGGACTCCACGGCTTCCCGCCGGCGCTCGCGGGCGCCGGAAAGGCGCTCACGGCGCACCTCCACCGGCGACGGCCGGCTCTGCGAGCGCCTGCACCCGCCAGGCGTGGATATGCGCCATCGAGGCGTTCAGCTTCTCGGCCAGGTCCCGGCCGGACAGGTGGATATACCGCAGTGTCGAGTCCGTCGAACGGTGTCCGGCGAAGGTGGCGATCGCGTGCACCTCCCAGCCCATCCGGGCCAGGTCAGTCAGGCACAAATGCCTGGTCGTATGGGTAGAGAACCGGGGAGCCCCGGCCTCCAGCGCGACCCGCCGGACTATCTTCGACCATGACCACAAGGACAGCGGCTCGGCCCGGTTGCGCCGTGACTCCGACAAGAACAGCGGGCCGCGCTCCCGGCTGACCGTGTTCCGGTGCCGGAGATAGCCCGCCAGCAGCTGCCCCGTCGGTGCCGAGTACGGCACCACGCGCTCCCGCCGGGTCTTGGTCGTCTCCGCCCGCACTCGTATCGTGCGGTGCGACGGGTCCAGGTCGTCGGTGCGCAGCGAGCACAGCTCCTCGCGCCGCAGCGCGGCATCGTAAGCCAGGGCGAGCATCAGCCGGTTTCGCAATGACTCCCCGGCCGCGACGTCCATGATCGCGCGCCACTGCGCGTCGGTCGGGATCCACGGCAACGGATCGAACCGGGCGACCAGACCACGCCGGCCGGCGCGGCCATCCGCTGAGCGGTACCCCCGAGCGACCGGATTGCGGTCCCGCACGCGCTCCTCGACGAGGAAGTCGT
>PMOU01000057.1 GCA_003161205.1 Actinomycetota bacterium
CACGCGGGTGGCGAGCAGCACGATCCCCGCGTACACGCCCACCAGCAGGGCCGTGACGATCGCGTACGAGAGCGTGCGGGAGATGATCCGGTTGATCTCGAACAGGCGGTACTTCAAGATGGCCACGCCCAAGCAGACCGGGAGCCCGAGCTGCGCGCCGACCTCCGCGACGCCGCCCGCCACGCCGGGGAGCCCGTGTTTTCCTGACAGCCAGATGGTTACCGCGATGCCCACTCCGGCGATAACCGACCCGGTCAGCAGCCACTTCAGCTGCAGCCGACGTTCCCCGGACGAGCGCCGGTAACTGAGCACCTGGCCGACCACCGATCCTAGCCAGCAGACGGCCAGTACCGGAAGAAATGCAGCTTCGATCACGCCCCACCAGGCCGCCGAACCCGTGGGGTCGGTAAGAACTAGGAGGTTCCCGCTGGAATCCACGCGAATATGATGACCGGCGATGGCGCCGACCGACGCGACGAGCGTGCCGCCTATCCACAGCGCGGCCGCGGCGAGGTAGAGCCACAAGACCCATCGCCAGCGCGGTGACGGCAGGCGGCCATCGGGAAAGAGCAGGACGCCCAGCCCGACCATCGCGGTCGAGAGGGCCCAGCCGGGCTGGGCGAGCACGGCGACCCAGCCGAACGGCAGCCCGCCGTGCCGGAGCCGATAGTCGGCCACGACATAAAAGCTGGCATCCTCGCTGAGCGCGCCGAAAACCGCACTGGCGAGCAGGATCCAGCCGAGCGGATTGCGTGGCTTCCGTGAGGCCACGACGAAACCGACCGCCCCGAGGGCGGCGGAGAACCAGAACGGCGACGAACCGCCGCTTGAGTTCAGGCTCTGGTGCGCGAGACGGGCCAGCGGCGGGTCGGCGATGACCAGGGCCAGCATCAGGCCGCCGGCGACCACCGCGGTTGTCGGCGATGCCAGCCGGAAGCGGCGGGCCGCATCTATTGCCGTCATCGCAGCCTGGCCAGCGGGTTCAACCCGTTCATGCAGCGGACTCTACGCTCGGATAGTTCTGAGAACGTTACGGTCCAGGGGACCTGCCGGGCACGCCTACCGGCGGACGGGAAAAGGGTGACTGGGGAGAAGCACTGATGCCGTTCGGGATAATTTTTGGATTTATGAAGGTGTTTCTTTCTTTTGACATGGAGGACGTGGCCGGGATCGTCGACTGGTCACAGTGCCGGGCGCCCGGGCCGGCTTATGAGGAAGGGCGGCGGCNNCTGTACATGATGCAGGGCCTGGATGCCACCGCGAACGTCGTGTTCATGGTGGGACTACCACGGGTCGATTTCGGGCGAGAGCTCGGTGCTGTCCCACACCTACCACCCGTCGGTGATCACCCGCGTCGAGCTGAACGGGGTGCGGGCCGGCGAGAGCGGCATCAACGCCCTGGTCGCGCTGGCCTGCCAGGCGCCGGTCGGGCTGATCACCGGGGNNCGAACCTGCACCCGGAGGTCGCCCGCACCATGATCGCGGACGGGGCGCGCCGGGCGGTCGAGCGGGTGCTCAGGCCGCCGGCGATCTCGCTGCCCGCCACCCTGGAGGTGCAGCTGCAGACGGCGGACATGGCCGAGGTCGCTTCATGGGTTAAAGGCGCCGAACGGACCGGGGTGCGTGCGGTGAGCATCCGCGGCGAGGATCCGCTGGCGGTGTACCGGTCCTTCGTGGCGGTTACTTACATCACACGGGTCGCTGAAGGGCGCTGAGCTGGCGTTATCGGGCTGTTCAGGTTCGTTTGGGGGTCAGGTTGGCGAGCCCGCGGCGGCGCCGGTCACCTGGTCGCGGCCCCAGCGGGCGATCGTCGCGTCCCAGTCGAGCGGGGCGATCATGGTGCCCTTGGCCAGCTCGGCTTCCCAGTCTTGCACCGGGACCCGCCACAGCACCTCGAACTCGATGCCGCTCGGGTCCTTGGCGTACAGGGATTTGGAGATGCGGTGGTCGCTCTCCCCCACCAGCGCCCCGGCCTCGACGAGCCGGGCCCGCGCGTCGACTAGGTCCGCCAGCGTGCCGACTTCCCAGGCCAGGTGGTACAGGCCGGGGTGTTCGGGGCGGTCGGGGGCGTGACCGGTGCCGATCTCGAACAGGCCCAGGTCGTGATCGTTGGCTGAGTCCGGCGCGCGCAGGAACGCGGCGCGGCCGGGGATTTCCATCCGGACCTCGAAGCCGAGCGTGTCCCGGTAGAACTCGACGGTGCGCTCAAGACCGTGCACGTAAAGCACCGCATGGTTAAGACGGCGAACGGCCATCTGCGCCTCCCGCGCTCGCTAGCGGATCTCGCCCCGCCGGCGGCGGCGGAGCTCGCGGTACCGGCGTCGCTGCGACTCATCGAGCATCATCCAGGCCCCCGCGGGGACGGCGATCGCGAGCACGATAAGCGCGAGGGCTATCTCCCACGGAACGATGAAGAGCAGGATAAAGCCGATCACGATGCCGGCGATGCCCCACTTCATGTGCGGTGTCATGCAGACTCCACTCCTTCATTCCGAGCCGGGAACCCCCAGGTTTCCTGGCTACCTCTAGCTTATAGTGCCGTGGCACATCTCGGGCGTAGCAGATCTGGCCGGCGCGGTACGCTGCGGGCATAGGTGATCATGACACCCTGGGGAGGGACGCCCGTGACGATCTGGATGCCGGTTGAGCCTGAGGCCAACGAGCTGCTGACCCGGAGCCCGCTCGCTCTGCTGATCGGCATGCTGCTNNTCGACCCGGACGCGCTCGCGCTTGTCTTCTCCGAACGGCCCGCCCTGCACCGCTACCCCAAGGCGATGGCGGCCCGCGTGCAGGACCTGGCGCGGCTGATCATGGAGCAGTACGGCGGCGAGCCCGCGCAGGTGTGGGAGTCCGC
>PMOU01000310.1:0-1816 GCA_003161205.1 Actinomycetota bacterium
TGGCCATCGGGGTGAGCTTCGGCGCCCCGGTGGCGCTGGCCGGGGTCCTGCTGCACGTGCTGGCGCACGCGGCCGCCAAGGGCAACGCGTTCATGGGCGCGGGCGTGTTCACGGTGAAGTTCGGCAGCAAGCAGCTCTCCGCCTTGCGCGGCGGGCTTGACGTCCTGCCGTGGAGCGGCCCGCTGTTCCTGATCGCCGTGTTCGCGCTGTCCGCGCTGCCGCCCTCGGGTATCTTCCGCAGCGAGTTCCAGATCGTCTACGGCGGCCTCGGCTCGGGCCATGACGCCGCCGCGGCGGTCCTGGTCGTGCTGATTACCGTGGTGTTCTTCGGCCTGACCTCCGCCACCACCCGGATGCTGTTCACCCCGGCCCCCGCGCGCCGCGTCCCGGCCCGCGGTGAACTGGCCCGCGGCGAGCCCAGTGCCTGGATGGTGGTCCCCGTGGTGGCCGGCATCGTGGTCCTGCTCATCCTCGGCGTGCATCCCCCCGGCGAGCTCACCGGTCTCATCGCCCGCGCCGTCACCCAGCTAGGAGCGACGCGATGATGCCGCCAGGCGTGAAGGGCGTGAAGGAGCTATGGGACGAGGTTGACTCCCGGGTCGCCGCGGGGGACCGGTTCGCTGGCCTGTTCGCGACCCGGCCCGCAGAGGCTCAGCTGACCCTGTCCGTCCACGTGGCCACGGCCGACGGCGTCGACACCCTGGAAGCGGCGCTGCCGCCGGGCGCGGAAAGCTATCCGGCGCTCACCCCGCGGCTGGGCGCGGCGTTCTGGTACGAGCGCGAGATCCACGACGTTTTCGGCGTCGTGCCCGAAGGCCATCCGCGGCTGGCGCCGCTGGTCCGGCCGGACTCGCCGCAAGCCAGCGCCCTGCCCCGGCACGTCACCGGCTACGGCCTGTTCACGATCCCGCACGGCCCGGTCCGCTCCGGGGTGCTCGAGTCCATCGAGTACCTGGTCGAGACGCCGGGCGAGGCCATCCCGCACCTGAACATGCGGGTGTTCTACAAGCACCGGGGCGTGCAGGACCGGTTCGCGGGGATGACCTCAGCCGACGCCGTGCTGCTGGCCGAACGCACCGAAGGCATCGCGTCGGTCGCCCATGCCCTGGCCTTCAGCCACGCGATCGAGCGGATCGCCGGCTGCGAGCCGCCCGCGACCGCGCAACTGGTCCGGGTGCTGTACGCCGAGCTCGAACGGATCGCGAACCACCTCGACGTCGCGGTCAGGCTCGCCGACGCGGCCGGCCTCGCGGTGGCCACGGCCCGGCTCGCCCTGCACAAGGAGCGGGTGATGCGGCTGGTCAGCAGGCTGTGCGGCAGCCGCTTCGGCCGCGGCGTCGTGGTGCCGGGCGGGATCAGCGCGGTGCCGCTGCTGCCGCCCGGGCAGCTCCGCGCCGAGATTGACCGCCTGGCCAAGCCGATCGCCGNNCGAGCGGGCCCGGGCGCACGGGGCGCTCGGCCCGATCGGCAAGGCGGCCGGCTTCGCCGACGACGCCCGGCTGGCCCGTCCCTACGACGCGTACCCGTCACTCGTCCTGCCGCTCGGCCCGGCCCATGCCGCCGGCGACGCGATGGCCCGGCTGCGGGTCAGGTGGGACGAGGTGGACCAATCTTTCCGTCTGCTCCGGCAGGTCGCCGATGATATGGCCGAACGGTCCCCGGATCTCCTCTCGGTACCCTGCGCGCCCGCCAGTGGCCGCGCCGTCGGGTGGGCCGAGGCGCCGCAAGGCGAGGTCCTCTACGACGTGCGGCTGGAAGCCGGCCGCATCACCCGCTGCCACCCCAGATCGGCGTCGTTCCACAACCTGGTGCTGAT
>PMOU01000310.1:1876-3131 GCA_003161205.1 Actinomycetota bacterium
CCCGACCCCGCCCTAACTCCCGACCCCGCCCTAACTCCCGACCCCACTGGCCCCGACTTTCCCGTCAGCATCGATGCGCTCTGCCCGACCGGCGCGATCACCGCTGAGCCCGACGGAACCGTGCGCGTCGACCAGGGCAAATGCATCCTGTGCGGCCACTGCGTGGCGCAGCGGCCCGACATCTTCGCCTGGTCCCAGGGCGCGACCGGCCCCGGCGCGGCCGCGCTGACGCGAAACCAGCTGATCATCCCCGAACTCCCCGAGACCGACGAGGCCGTCGAGGCCGCCCGCGCCCGGCTGCGGGAGCGCACCGCCGCCCTGCGCCGCAGCGTGCACGTTCGGCACGTGGACGCCGGGTCGGACGGGAGCGAGGAGTGGGAGATTCAGGCTCTGCTCGGCCCGGTCTACGACATCCACCGGCTGGGCGTCTTCATCACCGCGAGCCCGCGCCACGCCGACGTGCTGCTCGTCACCGGNNCTGCGCACCACCTACGACGCGATGCCGGACCCGAAGATCGTCATTGCGACCGGCACCGACGCCGTCAGCGGCGGCCTGCTCAGCGAGAGCGACATGACCACCGGCGGTATCGCCACCACGGTACCCGTTGACATCTGGCTCGCGGGCTCGCCGCCGTCCCCGTTCGGAATCATCAATGCGCTCCTGGTCGCGGTCGGAAAGCTGTCCCGCGACCCCAACCCCGCCCGCCTGACAACAGGGCCGCGCGGCGGGAGGCGGTCGCGGTGAGCGGGCTGTTCGCCGCCGGGCTGATCCTGCTGGCCGTGGCCGCCGCCGCGGACCTGGCCGGCGGCCGGATCGCGCGGTTCATGGGCTCCGGGNNGCGGGCCTGGCCGCCGACCGGCTGTCCGGCATGTTCCTGGCTCTAGCGTTCGGCGCCGCCGTCCCGGTCTCGGTCGCCTTCGCCAGCTGGGCCCGCTCCCCGCGCGAAAAACGACGCGGGCTGGGCGCCAGCTACGCGCTGGCCCTCGGCTCGGTCGCGGTGATAGTGACGGCGCGGGACGCGTTCACCTTTCTGTTCGGCTGGGAGGGGCTAACGCTCGCCTTCTACCTGCTGGCCGGGTCGGACCGGCACAAGCGGGGACGAGGTGCCGCGGCCCAGGTCACCTTCGCGTTCGGCAAGCTCAGCGGGGCCGCGCTGCTGATCGGGCTGCTGCTCCTGGCGACCAGTTCGCACTCGATCATGCTGTCGTCGTTCGCCCACATTCCCGGCGGCGCGGCCCGGACCACCGCCCAGGT
>PMOU01000021.1 GCA_003161205.1 Actinomycetota bacterium
GGAGGCGACGGCGTCGCGGTCGAGCAGGACCTCGATGGTGCGGATGTTGCGGGCGAAGTACCCGGCCTGGGTGTATGCCTTTGACAGCGTGTTCGGGGTGATCTTCGCGTAGTGCTGCGTGGTGGCGGGGTCCTTGTGACCGAGCCAGGCCTGCAACTCGAACAAGCTCATGGGTTCCTTGGCGTTGTAGAGCTGGGTGGCGATGGTGGAGCGGGCCCGGTGGCTGGTGATCTTCCCGCGGACGTCGGAGGTCGGGACGCCGGCCTTGGCGCACAGCGCGGGGATGATGCGGTCGTTGAGGTACCGGTGCCCGATGCCCTGGGCTCGGTAGGAGAACAGCAGGTGCACGCGCTCGCTGGTCTTGCGGTCCAGGACGGAGGGCTGGACGGGCCGCACCGCCTCCCAGCCGGCGACGGCCTGCCCCAGGATCGGGTCAACGGGCTTGGTGAACGCGGTGCCGGTCTTGTGCACGGGGACGTCAAGCAGGCAGACCGCCGCGTCGCCAGGACCGGGGGACGCCTCGAGGGAGCGGGCGTCGTGCTGCCAGCGGGTGCAGCCGACGCGGAGCCGGACGATCTCGTCGCTGCGGAGCCCGCCGAACAGCCAGACCAGCGCCAGGGCGCGCAGCAGCTCGATGGGGTGCTTGCGGCCGGCCGGGCTGTCGTAGGCGTCGCCGTGCTCGAGGTTGAGCCCGGCCCACAGCAGTTTCGCCCACACGTCGTCGGCGATCACCCGCGGGTCGGGGCCGATCAGCGCGCTGATGCTGCGCGGGGTGGCCAGCGCGCGGGCCGGGTCGAACCGGCGGGGGATCCACCCCCATTCCTGGCAGTCGCGGAAGAACTGGCGTGCCCCGGCCAGCAGCCCGGCCTTGGTCCGCGGCATCAGCGGCTCGCCGATACGCTCTTGGAGGGAGTCGCCGGACTGGATGTAGTCCCCGATCCGGAGCCGGTCGACCGCGGCGACCCAGGCGGCGCATAGCTCACGGGTCCACTGGCCGGGCTCTTGGATCTCGGGGTGCTCGGCGGCCAGCCACCGCCCCATGCGCAGCATCTGATTGCGCCGGCCCTTGCGACCGCGGGGCGGGAGGGGTGAGGTGTCGTGCCAGCGCTGCACCCAGCCGGCCCACGCTCCGGCCACGCCCTCCACCGGCGGGCACGCCAGGCGCGCCGGCGGCGGCGGTGAGCTGGTGAGGCCGAGAGCAGCTAGGGCCCGGTGGAGGCTGTGGACGTTCTGCCGCAGCGAGTACGGAACGGCCGTATTTGAACGCAGGTCCTGCAGCACTTCCGCCGACAGGTCCGCCAAGAGCGGGCTGCGGTTCAGCAGCAGCGCGTGACACACCAGGCTCTCGGTGCGGACGGTGACCTGCGGCGACCGGTGCCCCCAGCCGTGCAGCACCGAGGTGACCTGGCTGGCGGCGTCAGTGACGCGGGCGCTGCCGAAGACCTTTCTTGCTACGGCGGCGCGGCCGACGTTGCCGAGCAGGCTCAGCTCGGTGAAGCCGAAAAGGTAGGCCAGGGCGATGGCATAGGTCCGGGCCGAGGAATCCGCCCATCCCGGGTAACGGTCCTGGAACGCCTTGCGGCTCGGGCCGAGGATCTCGGCCCAGGCCGCTGCGTCCCACGCCCAGAAGCTCGTGCGGCGGGCGGCGCAGCCGCGAAGCACCAGCGCGACCGCGTCGGCCGCCGAGCGGCGCTGAAAATCGTTCTCCTCCGGCACCTCAAGGCAGTCCTTGGCCGTAGCAAGCGGCAGGACCAGCCGGCGCAGCACGGGCCACTCGCCCTGGCCGGGATCACGCCAGCGGCGGGGCCAACGGCGCAGTTCCCAGCCCAGGGCCTCAAGCGCGTCCTGCTCGGCCGTCGTCAGCGCAGCCGAACGGTCANNCATGCTCTTGGCCAGCTTGTCGGCCAGGTCCCGGCCGGACAGGTGGATGTACTTCAGCGTGGACTCGGTCGACCGGTGGCCGGCGAAGGAAGCGATCGCGTGCAGTTCCCAGCCCATCCGGGCCAGGTCGGTCAGGCACAGGTGCCGGGTGGTATGGGTGGAAAACCGCGGCAGGTCGGCGGCGACCGCGATCTTGCGGATGACCTTCGACCAGGTCCACAGCGTCAGCGGCTGCCCGTGGTTGCGCCGCGACTCCGACAGGAACAACGGGCCTCTCGCCCGGCTCATCGCCGCCCGGTGGCGCAGGTACTCCGACAGCAGGACCCCGGTCGTTACTGAATACGGGACCACCCGCTCCCGCCGGTTCTTGGTGGTCTCCGCTCGCACCCGGATCGTGCGGCGGGCCGGGTCCAGGTCGCCGGTGGCCAGCGAGCACAGCTCCTCGCGGCGCAGCGCCGCGTCATAGGCCAGCGCGAGCATCACCCGGTTACGGACCGGCTCTTCCCGGACCAGCTCCAGTATCCCCAGCCACTGCAGGTCGCTGGGGATCCACGGAAGTTTCGCCAGCCGCGGCACCAGCCCACGCTGACTGCCGGCACCACCCCGGCCAGGCGTGTAGCGGCCCCGGCCGACCGGGTTGGACTCCCGCAGCCCTTCCTCGATGAGGTGGTCATAGAACAGGCGGACCGGGACGAGCCGCTGCTGGATCGTGGCGTTCGACAGCCCGGCGCCGGAGTCCAGCAC
>PMOU01000056.1 GCA_003161205.1 Actinomycetota bacterium
GCGCCGTTCTTCCTCGACACCACTCCGGTGACCTGCGGCGCGTACGCCGAGTTCATCGCGGCCGGCGGTTATGACGACCCGCGCTGGTGGACGGCGGCCGGCTGGGAGCACCGGCAGCAGGCCGGGCTGTCGGCCCCGCTGTACTGGAGCAACGACGGCGGCCAGTGGACGCGCCGGGTGTTCGGCCGGCCGGAGCCGGTGGTGGCGGACGAGCCGGTGCTGCACGTGTGCTGGTACGAGGCGGACGCNNCGCCAACCTCGGCCAGGCCTTCCTGCGCCCGGCGCCGGCCGGTTCCTATCCGCACGGGGCGGCGCCTAGCGGGGCCCGGCAGCTGATCGGGGACGTCTGGGAGTGGACCAGCTCGGACTTCTCGCCCTACCCCGGGTTCAAGGCCTGGCCCTACCGGGAGTATTCGGAGGTGTTCTTCGGCCCCGAGTACAAGGTGCTGCGCGGCGGGTCCTTCGCGGTCAGCCCGCTGGCCTCCCGGGCCACCTTCCGCAACTGGGACTATCCGATCCGGCGGCAGATCTTCTCCGGGTTCCGCACCGCCCGTTCTGCTCCGGAGAGCGCCTGATGTGCCGGCACCTGGCCTACCTCGGGCCGCCCGCCACGCTGCGTTCGGTCATCATCGAGCCGCCGCACGGCCTGTACACCCAGGCCTGGGCGCCGCGCCTGCAGCGGTACGGAACCGTGAACGCGGACGGGTACGGCGTCGGCTGGTACGTCCCCGAGGACCCCGAGCCCGCCAGGTTCCGGCGCACCGGACCCATCTGGGCGGACGAATCCTTCGCCGACGTCGCCCGGGTGACCAGGTCCGGCGCGCTGCTCGCGGCGGTGCGCTCCGCGACCGCGGGGACTGACCTGAGCGAGGCCGTGGTGTCCCCGTTCCGGTCCGGCCCGTGGCTGTTCAGCCACAACGGCGTGATCGACGGATGGCCCGGCTCGACGGGCGGCCTCGCCGCGACCCTGCCCGCGGACATGCTGCTCGACCTGGCGGGCCGGGTCGACTCGGCGCTGGCCTGGGCTCTGGTGCTGTACCGGCTCCGGCTCGGGCTGGCCCCGGCGCAGGCCCTGGCGGACACCATCGGGGCGCTACGGGCGGCGGGTGTGGGCGGCAGGTTCAACTTCCTGCTGACCGACGGCCGGGTGATCGCCGCGACCGCGGCGGGCGACACCTTGTTCTACCGGTCGGCCGACCCTGGAGCAGGCGTCATCGTCGCCTCCGAGCCCGGCGATGACGAACCCGGGTGGACCGAGGTCCCCGGGGATTCGGTCGTGACGGCGACGCCCCAGCAGGTCAGCGTGGCGGCGCTGGGCACGGGGGAACCACCCCGGAGCACCGCGGACGAAAGGATAGCAATTCCATGACATCCCTGGACCGCCGACTGCCGCCGGGCTTCCTGGCCGAGGCGCTGCGCCACGACGCCCGCGCCGGGCTGAGCTCGGACCCGAAGACGCTGCCGCCCAAGTGGTTCTACGACGCGCAGGGCAGCGCGCTGTTCGACAAGATCACCGAGCTGCCCGAGTACTACCCGACCCGGGCCGAACGGGAGATCCTGCACGCGACCGCGGCCGAGATCGCCCGGCAGACCCGGGCGCGGACGCTGGTGGAGCTCGGCTCGGGGTCCTCGGACAAGACCCGGGTGCTGCTCGACGCCATGCGGGCCGCGGGCACCCTGCGCTGCTANNCCCGGGCTTGACGTGCGCGCCGTCGCATCGGACTTCGAGGAGTACCTCGGCCTGCCCGCCGAAGGCGACGCGCCCGCCCCGCGGCTGGTCGCCTTCCTCGGCAGCACGATCGGGAACCTGACCCCGGACCAGCGGGCGTCCTTCCTGGCCCGGGTCCGCGCCGAGCTGGAGCCCGGCGACTTCTTCCTGCTCGGCACCGACCTGGTCAAGGACCCGGCGACGCTGATCGCCGCGTACGACGACAGCTCCGGGGTGACCGCGGCGTTCAACAAGAACGTGCTCGCGGTGCTGAACGCCGAACTCGGCGCCGACTTCGACCCGGACGCGTTCGAGCACGTGGCGGTCTGGGACCCGGCCGCGGAATGGATCGAGATGCGGCTGCGGTCGCGGCACGACCAGACCGTGCACCTGCCCGGCATCGGGCTCACCGTCAGCTTCGGGGCGGATGAGGAGATGCGCACCGAGGTGTCGGCCAAGTTCCGCCGGGCGGGCGTGGAAGCCGAGCTCGCCGCGGCCGGATTCACCCTGCGCTCGTGGTGGACCGATGCCGCCGGCCAGTTCGGACTGTCGCTTTCCGTCCCGACACGGTAAGAGCCGGCCAGCCGGTCCGGCACCATCCCAGGGTGCGCCTGCTACAGCCACGACGCGAACAGCAAGATCTCCCACGCCGCGGGGCACCGAACGGACACGGGGTTCGCGGTCCAGGCGGTTTCGTCCGCTTCGGCGAGAGATATCCCGGAAAGAGCCCGTGACCCGGCGCGGCAAGTGTCCCGGATCCGGGTCACTCGGGCGCCAGGGCGCTTGGCGCCGGGTTCAGATCGACCGATTCTGGCACAGTCAGGGCGCTGCGGCCGCTGTTAGCGTCTCAGCTATCAAGCCGATCGCTCCAGGGCTGCCCTGGAGTGCGCCCAGCAGACGGAGTTAGCGATGAAGGCACTGGTATATCACGGACCCGGCCGCAAGTCCTGGGAAGACGTCCCGGATGCCGCGATCAGGGAACCGGCCGACGTCGTGGTACGCGTCGACACGACGACCATATGCGGGACCGACCTGCACATCCTCCATGGCGACGTGGCCGCGGTAACGGACGGCCGCATCCTGGGGCACGAGGCGGTCGGCACCGTCACCGAGGTCGGCGAGGCGGTCAGCGGCTTCAGCGTCGGTGACCGCGTACTCGTCCCGGCCATCACCAAGTGCGGCCGGTGCCAGTACTGCCAGCGGGGCATGCCGTCGCACTGCCAGACCGTCGGCGGGATCGGCTGGATCTTCGGCCACCTCATCGACGGGACCCAGGCCGAGTACGTCCGGGTTCCGTTCGCCGACACCTCGCTGTACGCGGTGCCCGACAGCGTCACGAACGAGCAGGCGATCTTCCTCGCCGACTCCCTCCCCACTGGCTACGAGGTCGGCGTGCTCGCCGGGAACGTGCGGCCCGGCGACACGGCGGCTGTGGTGGGCGCCGGCGCGGTGGGCCTTTCGGCCATCCTCACCACCGGGCTGTGGGGCGCCTCGAAGGTCATCGCGATCGACACGAACAAGTTCCGGCTGGAAAAGGCGCTGGAATTCGGGGCCACGGACGCCGTGGAGGTCGGTCCGGGCACCGTCGCGAATGTCATCGCGCTGACCGACGGCCTCGGCGTCGACGTCTCCATCGAAGCCGTCGGCTACCCGGAAACCCTGCTGACGGCGGCGTCCCTGGTCCGGCCGGGCGGCACCATCGCCAACATCGGGGTGCACGGGACGCCGGTCGAGCTGCCGATGCAGGACATGTGGATCCAGAACGTCACCCTGACCATGGGCCTGGTCGATACGGTCTCCATTCCCACGCTGCTCAAGATGGTCGCCAGCGGACGGATCCCGGCGGAGAAGATGGGCACGCACTCGTTCACGTTCGGGCAGATAGACGAGGCCTATGACGTGTTCAAGAACGCGGCGGCGAACTCGGCGCTCAAGGTCGTCATCACGCCTGGCTGACCTGCCGTGCTATCGGTCCGGCCGCGGGTTCCGTGTCTTCGGGACCCGCGGCCGATCAAGCAATGTAGCTGATGCCGAACGCGTCGATCTTCCGGTACAGCGACGAGCGGGCGATGCCGAGCATGGCGGCGGCCTTGTAGCGATTCCCCCGGGCCTCGTACAGCGCCTGGATGATCGCGTCGCACTGCGCGGCCTCGAGCATGGACATCTTGCGCGGGCGGCGCTGGAAGCACAGCCGCGGCAGGTCCGGCGGCTGGATCTCGCCGACCGGCTTGCGGGCGATGACGTATCTCAGCACGTCCTCGAGCTCGTTGATGTTCCCCGGCCACGCGTAGCCCTCCAGGACCCGGACGACCTGCAGGCTGAGCCGCAGGGACCGGGCGCCCGCCAGCTCCTGCAGGATCGCCATCGAGATGTCGCCGATCTCATCGATCCGGTACCGGAGAGCCGGCACCCTGGTCATCTGGTGGAAGTGCCGAAGCAGTAGTCCGTAGGGTCTGGTCGCGTCGATGGCCGGGCTGTCGATGCAGCCGACGACGCAGAGCCCGGCGTCCAGCGCGATGAGCGGCCGCAGCGATTCATCCAGACGGTGGGCCGCGACGGGAGACAGCCGGTTCAGTCCGCACAGGAGCAGCAGCTGCGGGCGGTCCCCGGCCGACTCGGCCAGCTCGGTGACCGGGTGCGCCCCGGGTGATCCCGGCCCGTCCGGGAAGGACGCGCAGCTCACCGCGACGACTTGCCCGTGCGGGAACGCCTGGCGGAACTGGGTGCGCACCAGTGTCTGCTTGCCCACGCCGGGCTCCCCGATGAGCAGGTGCCTGCGGCGCTGGGTGATACTCGCCGCGACCTCCTGCCTGGCCCGCAGGAACGGGGTCAGCAGTTCCTGGTTCGCGCGGATCTGCGCCTCGGCGTAGTTCCGCTGCCGGCGTGCCGGTCCCCGCAGGTCCTCGGCGTAGTCCCGGCGGATCGTCGGGGCGACGTGTGAGCCCTGCCGGCGGACCGCCTCGGGTACGGCCGCCGGGCGCCGCGGATGTGCGTCCCCGCCCGCTAGCACGCACCCGACCAGCTCTCCGGCCAGGTAGACGCCCTCCGTCACGGCCTCGGCGCAGCCGCCGGACGACAGATCCACGTGCTTGCGCCCGAACTCCTGCAACGAGAGGCTGCCCAGTGCGAGATCACTGAGCGCTCTCAGGTCAGCGGCGTCCAGCTGACGGGCCCGCGCGTTGGTGATGCCCCAGTCGCCGTCGGTGGCCAGTACCCATCCGGTCACCTGCTCACAGCAGCGGCTGAAGCGCTCCAGGATCGCCCGTGACCAGGAGCGCGGCCCTTCGGCCATGCTCCCGGCAATCCGCTGGGCCAGCATCCGCGCCGCCGCCAGCTGGAACATGGTCTCGTCCGACTCGTGGCAGATCACCACCACGGCACCGCACGCCTCGAGCTGACGCGAATCCGGGACCGGCGATGCGGCCCCGCTGATGAACGTCAGCCGGGAGTGATAGTGCTCAGCGCCGCTGATCACGACGTCACATCGCTCGTGCTGGGCGACCGAGGAGGCGGTGGTCCCGACCACGGACTCGGCATGGCTGTAGCCGGGCACCAGCCGCACCTCATCCAGGAGCCTGGCCAGACCCTCGTCACCATCGCGGCGGGTCCGCACCACGCCGTCCGAGCCGACCAGGACCAGGGAAGCCGCCACCTTTCCGGCCAGCTTGAAGAAGTCGTCGAACGCGTCCTCGGCGGCGGCGTGGAGCGGCGAGCCGTCATCGTGACCCGCGAAGGGAGCGGTGATCCGGTCGGGATCCACCTGGTCCCGGCGTGAGCGCTGCCACGAGGCCAGCACCTCAGGGCGGACGACGTTCCCCGGTTCCGGACACGCCCCGCAAGCCAGGAAAGAACGCCGGGCCGCTTCGAGATCTACAGCCCTGGACATGATGTCAGCCTAAACAGGCCCCGGCTCGCCGCAGCGTCTCATCGTGAGCCGCCACGTGGGCCGCCACCATGACGGCTCTCCCCACACTCGGCACGGTTCCAGCGGCAAGGAAGGCGACGCCTTGGCGACGAAGCCAGCCGGGTTAACGCGCGGTTCGGGGTCCGGACGATTATCGTATTGCCATGATGCCTTCGCCCTCCGCTTCCGGTGGCGGCCAGCCCGTCTTGGCGTCGACGCCGCGAGAGATCCGCGCCGCGTTGAGCGGCGAGGAGATCGCCCATTTCGATCGCGAGTACCGGGATGTGATGGCGGATGCCGCGGAATCTCTCGACCTCTCGGACGTGGTGTCGATGCTGAGACGCTGGCAGCGCGTGGCCTGGTCCACCCAGGATGACCCGGATGCACACCGGCACATGCTGGCTCGGGCGGACGAGCTGAACGCAGGCGAGGATGTTCCTACCGAGTCGTGGCGGGCGACGAAGGCCCGGCTGAGCCTGTAGGTGTATGCGGTCGAATCGGAGCACCACGCTCTCGAACAGGTCGCGGCGTTGCCTGCGGAGGCACTCCCCTACTATGCCGAGCTGATGACGGTCCTCGAAACTGCACCATGGGGCGGCGAACCCTATGACCGGCAGCGGCCCGATGGGAACATGCGCACGTATGTCTTCGGAAAGCACGACCAAGGCATGGTGATCTACCTGGTCCTCGAAGATCAGCGGCGAGTCGTCGTCCTACGCGTCTTGTGGGCCGGCTAACAAGAACCTGGCCGCAATTGCCAGGTTCTCTGTGGTCTATTCGAGGTCGGACAGGTCTAGCGCGAAGCGGTAGCGGACGTGGGCCCGCTCAAGGCCGCGGTGACCGGTGAGGATCACGGCACGTCACGGATGATCCTGACGCCCTTCTTCGGGCGAGCTTGCAGCAGGTTCACCATGACCCGCTTGCCGGTCAGCTCCTCCAGCGATGTCGAGGAGGAGCCGGCGGATCCGATCGCGGGGTGTCGGCAGCGGCGAGCCGTGATCGTGACCCGCGAAGAGGGCGGCCATTCGGTCGGGAGCCACCTGATGCCGGCGGGAGCGTTCCCACGAAGCCAGAGCCTGCAGCGATCCGTGCGGCCGTGGCGCCTCAATCCGGCCGCCCTCAGGGAAGCGGCTGCACCGTAATGTTCGGATAAGGCGCGGCAAGCGAGGCGAGGTCATCAGGATCGCCAGTCAGCACGACGCCGCCGCCGGATTCCACGGCCGCCGCGATCACGTGCGCGTCGGCCAGGTAACGAGAGTCCGCCTTCGCCCCGGTAAGCACCCCGCCAACCAAGCGCGCCAGCGGGCGGTCGGTGTCACGGACCCGGATCCCCGTCTCGCGTGCCAGACAGGCGTCTACCAGCTGGTTGCGGCCGGCACCACGATAAAGTTCCGCGAGGATGACCGCCGGGACGATCACGTCTCGGTGCATGAGAGCGGCGGCTCGCATAGCGGCCCTGACTTCCTCTTGCCGCCTGGAGGGTCGGCCGCCTAGCGTGGCCAGCGCCTCGGAGTCGAGGATGAGCGCGCGGCTCATAGCAGCTCGGTGTACTTCGCGACGAGCGCCTCGTCAACTGGTCCGTACTTGGCATCAAGCGAGTCGAGCATGTCGGTCACCAGGCGGTTCCGCCGACGCCGCTCGACCTCGGCCCGGATAGCCTCGTTCACCTGCCCGGACAGCGCCTCGTCGGCGGCCTCAAGCTCCGCGACAAGATCCTCGTCGAGCGAGACGGAGACCTTCCGCTTTGTGGTCATACCTGAAGAGTACCAAGGTATTACCGGAGCTCTGGCGCGCGGCGCGCGGGCGCGTGCTCCTACGAGCGGATCTTCCTCGCGCCGCTCACCATCGACCCGGTGAGCACCACCGTCTTCAGCGGCGGAGCCGTCGTCCACGTCTTCGAGCGCGGATAATGGGCGGGCGATGTCGAGGACTCCCCGGCGGCTCCGACTACGGGGTGACAGCGCGCCGACGGGGCGCACAGAACACGGAGGCAACCGATGAAGTACCTGATGCTGATCTACGGCAACCAGGAGAAGTGGGCGTCGATCCCGGCCGAGGCCTGGCCCGAGGCCATCGCCAAGCAGGACGCGTTCAACCGCAAGTACGCCGGCACCGGCGAGCTGATCGGCGCCTNNATCCAGATCGCGGCGGACATGCCGTGGGCCGACCAGGAGCCAGCCGAGCTCTGGCCGGTCCTGCACGAAGCCAAGCCGGACCTGTAAGCCCGCAATCGCGAGCACCTACCTATGACCGCGGTCCCGGGGAACGTCGAGGACCTGCTGCGCGAACTGGCGCCGCAGGTCCTCGGGGCCCTGCTCCGCAGGTACGGGCAGTTCCACCTGTGCGAAGACGCCAGCCAGGAGGCCTTGCTGGCCGCCGCGCTGCAGTGGCCGGACGGCGGGGTGCCGGAGAACCCGCGCGGCTGGCTCATCACCGTCGCCTCGCGCCGCCTGATGGACCAGGTCCGCAGCGAGCGGTCACGGCGCAACCGGGAGGACCTGATCGCGGTGGCCACGCCGCAGTCCGAACTGCTCGCTCCCCCGGCCGACGCCGGACCCGCGGACGGTGACGACTCGCTGGCCCTGCTGTTCGGCTGCTGCCAGCCGGAGCTGTCCGCGCCCAGCCAGGTCGCGCTGACCCTGCGCGCGGTCGGCGGGCTGTCCACCGCGCAGATCGCGGCGGCCTTCGGCGTGCCGGAGGCGACGATGGCGCAGCGCATCAGCCGCGCCAAGCAGACGATCAAGACGGCCGGGCTCGACTTCGCCATGCCCCCGGCCGGGCCGCCGCGGGCCGAGCGGCTGCGCGCTGTGCTGCACGTGCTCTACCTGGTCTTCAACGAGGGCTACACCGCCACCGACGGGGACGAGCTGACGGTGCCCGCGCTGTCGCGTGAGGCGATCCGGCTCACCCGGTGGCTGCACCGGCTGCTGCCCGAAGACGGCGAGGTGAGCGGCCTGCTGGCGCTCATGCTGCTGACCGACGCCCGGCGGGCGGCCCGCACCCGGCCCGACGGGTCGCTGGTACCGCTGGCCGAACAGGACCGGCGGCACTGGGACCGGGCGCAGATCGGCGAGGGAACCGCGCTCATCACCGCGGTGCTGCCGGCCGGCGACGTCGGCCCCTACCAGCTGCAGGCGGCCATCGCCGCCGTGCACGACGAGGCCGAGACGATGGCCGGCACGGACTGGCCGCAAATCCTCGCGCTGTACGACCTGCTGGAAGTAGCCGCACCGAACCCGTTCACCACGCTCAACCGCGCGGTGGCCCTGGCCATGGTGCACGGGCCCGCGGCCGGGCTTGGCGTCCTGGCGACGCTGGCGCAGGACAAGCGGATGACGCGGCATCACCGCCTGCTCGCCGCCCGGGCGCATCTGCGGGAACTGGCCGGTGACACCGACGCGGCGGCCGAGGACTACCTGGCGGCGGCGCGCCAGGCGACGAGCGGGCCGGAGCGTCGCTACCTGGCGCTGCAGGCCGCCCGGCTGGGGGGTAACGCTGCAGGCCGCCCGGCTGGGGGGTAACGCTGCAGGCCGCCCGGCGCGGACATCGTCCAGCTGGACGAGCCCTACCTGCAGGCCCGGCCCGAACCGGCCCACCAGTACGGGGTCAAGGTCATCAACCGGNNGCGCTGGAGGGCGTGACCGGCACCACCGCGGTCCACCTGTGCTTCGGGTACGCCGCGATCATCCATGACCGACCGGCGGGCTACTCGTTCCTGCCGGAGCTGGCCCAGTGCAGCTGCGACCAGATCTCGATCGAGACCGCCCAGTCTGGCCTGGACTGCTCGGTACTGTCCGCGCTGGACGGCAAGACCATCATCTTGGGCGTGCTCGACCTGAACGACACGGCGGTGGAGACGGCGGACACGGTGGCCGGGCGGGTCCGGCGGGCGCTGCCGTACGTACCGCCCGAGCGGCTGGTGCTCGCACCGGACTGCGGGATGAAATACCTGCCCCGGGACGCGGCCTTCGGCAAGCTGGCCGCGATGACCGCCGCCGCGGCGCGGCTCCGCGCGGAGTTCACCGCGTAAGCCACTCGCGGGACATATCGTGTCATTTATGTTCCGCGACCACGTGCTGGACCTGCACCGCGCCCCTGCGGCGGGACGGTGAGGTGAGGCACCGCGCACAGGCCCCCCGGCGGTCCCGGGTGCGGACTGCTGTCCTGGCGGCAGCGGCCCTGATCGCGGCGGCGGGGATCACCGTGTTCGTGTTCGGCCAGCAGATCATCGGGGCCTCCCCGGCCTCTTCGTCGCACGCCAGCCTGTCATCTTCACCTGCCGTCCCGGCCGCGCTGGCCGCCCTGCTGCAGCAGGGAACCCAGGACACGGCGGCCGGCTACTGGGAGAAGCCCAACGCCAACCTGAAGGCGGCCGCCGCCGGCGCGGATGACGCCCGGTTCCGCGCGCTCGGCGTGCTGCTCGTCAAGGACGGCTTCGCCGACGCCATCATCAACCTGGGCCGGGAGATGACCGGCGGCTGGTACAACTGGAACGAGCGGAGCTGCCCGCGCGCCGAGCCGGACTGCTTCGTGTCCGCCTGGCGGGACATCGTGGACGCCATGAGGTCGGTGCCCGGGCAGCACTTCCGGTTCCTGTGGACCGTCTTCCCCGGCACCGCCGCGGCCATCTACGCGTGGCCCGGCGCCGCCTACGTGAACCTGGTGGGCACGGACATCTACGACTGGTACGGCGGCCCGCACAGCACCTACCCGCACACCAAGTCCGGCCAGCTGGACCACAACGCGAAGTGGCAGCAGATCCTCACCCAGACCGGCGGCCTCGACTGGCTCGCCCGGCTGTCCCAGCTCACCGGCAAGCCGATCGCCATCCCCGAGTGGGGCCTGGATTTCCACAGCTTCGGCGGCCAGGACGACCCGGCGTTCATCACCCGCATGCTCGCCTGGCTGCGCGCCCACCACGCGATCGGCATCTACTGGGCGGTCCAGCACGTGGTCTCCGATCCGGCTGTCCCGCCGGGTCCGCTGCTGGCCGGCCTCGGCACGGACGCGAACGGCCCGGCCGGGGTGAACGACCTCGGCCTGCTGCTCGGCGGCCGCCTGCAGTACGCCGAGGCGTTCCTGCCCGAGGATCAGCCCGTCTCCGATGCTTCCGCGCAGCCGGTGCTGGCCCTATACCAGCACGCCGGCTACCAGCTCGTCCTCGACGTCCCGATGGTGCCGCTGACCGTGCCCAGCTATAACGGCCCGCCCGAGCCAGCGGGGCGTCCGCCGTACCAGCTGGCCGACTACCCGGATCTGCTGACGGCGTTCCGGCAGGGGATTTCCGGCGCCGGCTCCTGAACTGCGGTAGTAACGCCCTGCGGAGGAGGAACCATGACGGATGAACCAGCCAGCCCCGGCGGGCCGGCGGCCGGCGCCGCCAGCGCACCGAGCCTGCCCGCGGCCGTCGACCGGGCCGCCTTCGAGGCCGAACTGGACCAGCTGCGGGTCCGGGAGAAGGCGCACACCCGGGAAGGCGACGCGATCGCCGCGGCCCGGCGGCGCCTGCCCATGGTCGAGGTGGACGCCAGCCTCACGCTGACCGGACCGCGCGGGCCGCTCACCCTGCTCGACGCGTTCGAAGGACGCCGCCAGCTCATCGCCTACTACTTCATGTGGTGGGCCGGGCATCCCGCCGCCGAGCAGTGCGAAGGCTGCACGTTCTACACCACCCACGTCCTGGCCGCCGGTGTCAGCGTGGCCGGGCGGACGCCCCATCGCCCAGTGGCCGCGACTGCGGGCCGGGCACTCCGACGACCTCAGGCCAGAGTCCGCAGCAGGTGACTGAAGCCGAGCGGCGCGCGGGCGCGGCGCCGGGCGGAGGTCTCGACCGTGATGTCACTGGCTGGCAGGACCGAACAGCCCGCTTCGGTGGCGGCGGCGAGCAGCGCGTGGTCCTCGGCCGTGCGCAGCGGCCGGAANNGACGGTGCCGAGCACGACATCCCAGCCCTGGCCGGCGTACTTGAGCTGGCGCTTCAGCCAGTCGCGCGGCACCACGGTGTCAGCGTCGGTGGTCGCCAGCCAGACCGCGGCCGGATCTACCCCCGCCGTCAGCCGGAGCAGCTCCCCCATCCCGGCCGAACGCGCGGCGCCGACGTTCCGGGCCCGGATCATCATGGCCCGCACGCCGCACGCCCGTGCGACGGCGACCGTCTGGTCCGTGCAGGTATCGGCGACCACCAGGAGGTGGACCGGAACGCCCGCGGCGTCGACGGCTCGCTGCAGCGCCGCCAGGCAGGCAGGCAGCAGCGTCTCCTCGTCGTGAGCCGGCACCACGATGCCCACAGCCTAGATGCCGGCGGCCCGGGTCTTGGCGGGTCTGATCACGCCAGGCCCGTCGCCTGAGCCACCGAAACCGGCTCGCCATCGGCCCGGATCCAGACCTCGGCCAGGAAGTCGGGGTCCTGCAGGCGGGCCAGCCGGGCCAGGCCGGGCTGGGCCGCGATGGCGCGATGGACGTCATCGCCGGTCCGGGGGTAGTCGGCCACCGGGTGCCGCCAGTGCACGGCGAGCAGGGTGCCGCCCGGCTGCAGGGCAGCCTCCGCGTTGGTCAGGAGCTGCTCCAGGTCGTGATCCCCGAAGTAGTACAGGAGCTCGGAGAACACGATCAGGTCGAACCGGCCGGCCGGCCATTGCCGGGGAAGGTCACGCTGCTCCACCCGGACGTGCGGCCGGTGCCGGGTCCGCTCGGCGGCGGCCCGGGTCGCCGCCGCGGCCACGTCGCAGGACAGCAGGGCATCACAGCGCGGGGCGAGCAGGTCCGTGAACACCCCGATGGAGCAGCCCGGCTCGAACGCGCTGTGATAGCGCTCGGCCGGGAGCAGCGCGAGGCTGATCGCGTACTTGCGCCGCTCGTACCAGCGCTCCTGGAAGCCCCACGGGTCATCAGCGGCCTGGTACATCGCGTCGAAGTAGCCCGAACCCAAGGTGGCCGGCCCCGATCCGGCCGGTCCCGATCCGATATCGGCGGGCGTGGTCATCGCAGCAGCACCTCGTGCCTCCTGGTGAAATGCGCCACGATGCCGGGCGGCAGGACCGGGTCCGCGCCGGCCTCGCGGTCGGTCAGCTGGCTGGTAAAGGCCGCGATCGCGGATTGCTTCCGGGCCGCGAGATCGGCCGGCAGCACCACCCGGCAGGCCCGGTGCCACGGCACTCGCTGGTCGCCGGGTTCGGCCCAGTGCCACATCCAGACGGGATAGGTCAGCACGGTCCGGCCGGCCTGCTGGCCCGCTCGCCGCGCGGCCCGGCCCGCGGCCTCGTGATCGGCGTGGGCATCGCCTTCCCACGGCGCGAGGCACACCTCGAACCCGGCGCACTGTTCGGCCAGGATGTCCGACAGCTCCTGCTCGTGGCCGGCGAGCCCGGTGTCGGGCAGCCCGAGCCTGACCACTTCGGTCCGGCCCGCGCCCAGCCGGTCCAGGGCGGCGGCGGACTCCCCCACCCGGGTCTGCGCGAGGGCCGCGGGATCGGCGCCGGGGTGCGACGCCTCGCCGTCGGTGATCGCGATCAGCCGCAGCCGGATACCCGCGGCGGCCAGGATCGCCATCGTCCCGCCGGCGCCCAGCACCTCGTCGTCCGGGTGCGCCGCGACCACCACGACGCTCTGCCAGTCCTGCGGGCGGGCGACGGGCAGCCGCTGCAGCCCGGGCCACGATGCCCAGGTCTGTTCGGTGGTGCCCGGCCGGTCGATCCGGTTGAGGGCACGCTCGCCGGCCGTGTCCAGCTGGCTCACCACGCGGCGCCGCTGTCGGCCACGAGCGCGCCGATCTCGGCGAGATCGCGTTCGGCGTGATGCTGGCGCAGGTAGACCGTCAGGTCCGCGACCCGGCGCGAGTGCGCCTCGTCGTGGCACAGCGGGCCGGCGCCGAGCGCGCGGCCGACGTGACCCATCACCTCGGTGGCGGCCGCTTCGACGACCGATCGCACCCGCAGGGCCCGGAGGCGGCCGCCGTTCCGGTGGTCGTCGGGGTCCGCGTCGATGTCGGCGGCGGCCGCATCCAGCGTCGCCTTCGCGGTCCCCAAGGCGATGTCGACCGCGCCGAGATGGGCCAGGGCGTGCGGGCCGACGTCACGCCGGGCCGCGGCGTCCAGGAGGGTGCGGCCCACTCCTCGCGCCCCGCCGTACCAGCAGGCGGCCACCCCGGCCCCGCCGTGCGCGAAGCCCGGCCGGTCGATGTAGCCGCCCGGGCCGCCGACCGGCTCGGCCGCGACGCCGGCGAAACGGACGTCGAGCGTGTCGCTGCCCGCCATGCCGGTCGCGGGCCAGGTGCCGGGCACCGGAGAAAGGTCTCGCGTGCTGACCGCGAACAGCCGGCTGCCGTCGGGCGCTGTCGCGGTGACCAGCACGTCCGTGCAGGAACGCGCGCCCGAGCAGTAATGCTTGATGCCGTCCAGGCGCCAGGCGCCGTCGGCCTGAGTCGCGGTCAGCCCCGGGCCCGGCGGCTGCGCGGCCCAGACGCCCCAGCGGCTCCCGGGCGGCGGCGAGGTTTGCGGGTCGGCACCGAGCTCGGCCAGGATGGCCACGGCGTCGGTGTGCCCTTCGGCGAGCCGGGCCACGGACAGGTCTTCCTCGGCCAGGTCGGCCAGGGCGGCCCAGCGCTCGCGCGTCCGGCCGCCACCGGGCCGCGGCAGGTTCAGCCGGCCCGACTCGACGGCGCGGGTGAAGGCCGCCGCGGTCCTGGCCGCGGGCCAGTCCTGCCCGCCGGATGGGGCCGGGTTCTCGTCAGTCAGCGGATATGGCACCGGGTTGTCCCCCGTGAACGAATTAACAGCAGTCACAGCATGTGACATCAGTACCCCCTCAGGCTCGCCATTGCTGCCCGCCGCCGATTAGGTCAAACACTGCGTTACCGTGAGCAACGTCACCGCGAGCGCCGTCACTGTGAGCACGGGCGGCTGGCCCGCTGGCGGCGTGCCGGACGCTGACACCACTGCCCGTTCAGTAAATTTTGCCGAACGGGCAGTGGTGCGGCGCGTCGGGTTTACCGCTTGGCCCGCTTGGCGGCGGACTTCTCGGTCTTGGCGGCCGCGGTGGTCAGCGCGCCGTCCGGGGTCTCCAGGTGGGCGCGGACGAACCAGTGGAACTGCTCCAGCTGGTTCGCCTGCCCGATGAGCATGTCCTGGGTGACCTGGTCGAGCTCCTCGGTGGACTCGATGGCCTCCCGCTGGGCCTCGATGATCCCGGTGTAGACGACGTCCAGGGCCGCGAGGTGCTGCTGGGTGTCGGCGCGGCCGATGGAGTAGTCATCCCAGTCGCGCTGGGCGACCAGGGCACCGGGCGTCCCGACCGGGGACGCGCCGAGCGTCGCGATCCGCTCCGCGGTCTCGTCGACCATGAGGCGCACCGCGTCCACCTGCGGGTCCAGCATCGTGTGAACGGCGATGAAGTGCGGCCCGACCACGTTCCAGTGCACGTGCTTCAGGGTCAGCGCCAGGTCGTTGAACGAGTTCAGCCGG
Organism: Actinomycetota bacterium; assembly: GCA_003161205.1. Next base: position 15,070 of record PMOU01000056.1, read on the forward strand.
TCCTGCAAGATCGTGACGACCTGGTCGGCGTCGTCGCTCTTCATCCCCGGCACGGTGTAGGTGACCATGACAGTCCCCCTTCTGTTGTGCTGTCATCTCTGTCGATCGCAGCCGTGCTCCCTACCATCGGTTGAGCGGTTTAATCCGGCCGGCCCCGGGAAGCCGCGCCGACATGGAGCTGATATCCCGTCTTGAGCAGGCGTCCGGCCTCGACACCGTGGTCTCCGCAGGTCAGCGCGTGGCCCGCCTGATCCCACCCGGTAAGCTGCGCGACGCGCTGAACGGGGTGTGGCTCGGGCACCCGGTCCACCCCGTGCTGGTCCAGGTGTCCGCGGGCGCGTGGCTGTCGGCGAGCCTGCTGGATCTCACCGCGGGCGATGAGAGGGCCTCGCGGCACCTGGTCGCGGCCGGGCTGACCGCGGCGGTCCCGGCGGCGGTCGCGGGCGCGGCCGACTGGTCCGAACAGCATGAGCAGCAGATGCGGGTCGGGGTGATCCATGCCGCGGGCAACATCGCCGCGATGAGCCTGTACGGGGCCTCGCTGATCTCCCGCCGCCCGCGGCGGAGCCGGGTGCTGCGGCTGGCCGGCCTGGCCGCGCTGTCGGGAAGCGGCCTGCTCGGCGGTCATATCTCGTTCCGCCTGGCCGGCGGGGCCAACCACGCCGAGGAGGTTCCGCACCTGGTCAAGCCCGGCTGGCAGCCGCTGGCCGCGGCCGCTGACGTGCCCGAGGGCAAGGCGGTGCACCTGCTGCTCGGGGAGGTCCCGGTGGTGGCCGTCCGGACCAGCGGTGTGGTGCACGTGCTGTCGGACCGGTGCAGCCACATGTCGGGCCCGCTGTCCGACGGCGAGCTCGCCGACGGGTGCCTGACCTGCCCCTGGCACGGCAGCGTCTTCCGCGTCGCCGACGGGTCCGTGGCGCGCGGCCCCGCCACCGCGCCGCAGCCGGCCTTCCAGGTCCGCGAGGCCGACGGCACGATCGAGGTCTGCCTGCCCGGTGCAGGCTGAAGACCCCCGACGACAGCCTCCTGGAGTCGTCCATCAGGGCGTCGGTGCGGCATTGACCCCTTTCTAGGGGGTACGGGGCGCCACCGACTCCTGGTGAGGACCGGCCGGTGCGAGCGAGCCGAGACCCGGGTCCAGCGCCCGGGCCAGGCCGATCAGCTGCCCGATGCCGTAGCCGCGTTCCAGCGCGGCGGCCGTGTCCACGTAATCGCGCTCAAAGGCCAGGCTGGCTTCTCTGAACTAGGCAGCAAGGCATGCGGTTCTGGCGTTCGTTGCGGCCATCTTCGCGGCACTAGCTATTCCTCGTGGGTGTCGGCTCTATGTGCCTGATGCGAGCGCTCACCAGGCGCTGCAGAGTCCGGATGCGGTTGGCATCGAAGGGCAGGTCGCCCAAGTCTTTGATCCAGGTCCGGGCCGCAGCGACTTGCTCGCGGATGACCTCGGCGGCTAGCCGGGCAGGGACACCGACCGTTTCGCCGAGGCTGCGGAGCATTGTCCAGGACAGTTGCTCCCGGATCTTCCCGCCAATGGGCAGTGCCATCGCACGGTCGCCGTAGATGGCAGAGGAAGGCAGGTCGTAGGCCGGAGTCACCCGCCACTCACCTCTATTGTCGTGCAGGATCGCGAGGTTTTTGGCGTGAAGGTCGCCGTTCCCGGATAGGTAGGCGAAGACAAGGAGGCGGTAAAGCTCGAGGGCCGCTACGCCTGGCGCGCGGCAGCACTGCGCGAGGCCGGTGATAGCTTCCTCGGTCGAGATGACGTATTTGTCGCCCGGCCACCGGCCGAGCACCTGACAGGCGTCTTCTGCGGCGAGAAGCCGGACCGTGCCACCTTCATTAATCCGGTCGAATCTGTGTACCAGCAGACCAGGCTCCCCGGTCTGATCATGGACGAGTTCCACCTCAGCGAGTCTGAGCCGGGTGCGGGCAGCCGCCTGGAAGAAGAAGCGCTCGTTTTCCACGAGATGGGGATACTCGGGGGGATTCAGCTTCAGGATGTAGTCGGCTGATCGACCCTGGACGGGCATATTCAGCATCTGCCCAGAGACCTTGTCCTGCACCCCCGGCAGGCCAATCCGGTCCGGTTGCTGGCCAATTGCCTGGGCGAACAGATCACGAAAGACGATCTTGGTGAAGTCATCGACGACGACCGGTGTGGCGGTACCAGCCGGCACGTCGCCTTCTGGGAAGACTTGGACATCGCCGATCGTGTCGCTGCCGACAGCGAGCAGCATGGAGAACTCGTCATCGGCGGACGTGCCAACAGACCGCCGTAGCGCTGTCAGCCGCCTGCCCTCGGGCAGCAGCCCAGCAAAGAAGGCGGGCACCGCAGCCGCTGGCGCTATGAAAGACCCGGCTTTGAGAGGAAGGCTCCAGGCCACGGGCGGACCCATGTATCCGGAAATGTAGGAAAACTCGGTGCGGTCGGGCAGCCGATGCAGCGTGCCCACCGGTACGCCTGCCTTATAGACGTCGGCATTTTTGACGAGCCGCAACTGGCGAAGATGAGTCCTGGGAATGGGGTCACTCCTCTCCGTTGCGGATGATGCCAGTCCCCGGCTCCAGCACAAGGTCAAGGCCGAGTTGGCCGAGCACAGAGAGCATCTTGTCCAGCCGCACCGATGGCTTACTCTGCTCGAGGGTATGAACGAAACGCGGTGACACGCCGGCGAGGGCGGCGAGTTCATCTTGGCGTAGCCCAAGCTCTAGTCGCCGACGCCGGACCGCGCGGCCCCAGGCTGGTGGCTCTACTGCACGATCGTGCATACTGGCCAGCTTACCCTGGCACAGAGACGCGATATCCACACGAGTTGCACGATCGTGCATTTGAAAGGCGTTCGGTCTTCAGATCGGACCCCCCATGCATGATCGTGCATATTCTCTGGATCTGGAGTGGCGTGGCGAACTGGCTGACCCGCGGCCCGCAGGGCCGGCCCTGCATCACGACGGAATCAGGTCCGGGGCCAGGCCGCGAAGCGGGCGCGTAGCTCGGCGACGTCCGCGGGGCCGAGGCCGAACGGCGCGAATACCCCGTCGCCCCACTGATCCAGCCGACGGACAGCGTCAGCGAAATCTCTGTCGGTCAGGCCCGGATCCAGCCGATGGGCGAAGCCGATCATCTGCTCCCGGCTGTAGCGCCCCATGGCAGCCGCTGTGTCCACATAATCACGTGGCTCGACCCGGCTGGCCAGCGCGCACAGCTTTCCGCCGACCACATCCTCCAGGTCAAGGACAGGACCGATATCCATGACTACCGGTCTGCAGGCCCGGTCAAAGTAGGCCAACTGCAGCAGCATCTGCTCCCCATTGGGCGCGGTGACGATCCACTCGGCCAGCCCTTCGCCCATGCCGTAGAAGAGGTCCTCCAGACCGCCGGTTTTGTCCCGGCGCTCGGTTCCGAAGCCTGTGTCGCGCAGTGCCGCCTCTACCGCATCGGCAGCAGCCTCAACGCCACCCTCTTGGTCGCTGAAAACGTCGACGTCCTGGGTGGCCCGGTCGATGATCCCGTGAGCGATCAAGGCGTTACCGCCGCCCAGAGCGAACCCATGCGAGGCGGCGGCGCCCAGCGCGACAGTGGCCACCTGGCCGTGGAACCTGCTGACCGGCATTACGCAGCCGCGGCCGCCGCGGCCCGCAGGGCCGGGTGCTCGTCCTCCCACGCCTGCCGGACGCCTTTGGGCAAGTAGAGGTCCGGCCACAGGGCGATCAGCGTCTCGCCGTCCAGGTAGGCGGTGAGGTCCTCCGGACGGCTCGCTTCCCGGAGGACGGTCTGGTACAGCCACCTCCGCATGTCCTGGTCGCCGAGGTCGAAAGTGTGACCGGGGGCGCTCCAGAACAGCCACAGCGGCAACTCGACTGTGCCCTCCGCAGGTCCACTTAGGTTCGCGAGGCTGGCGATGACCACGGCACGGCGTCCCGGACGTGACTGATACTGGGTCCGAGAAGCGTCGCCCTGAGCGGTAGCCATGCCTAGAGAATACACCCCCGGCTCATCGATGTCGAACATACAGTCGATATTATCTGTATCGGCCTCAGGTCATCCCTCCTTGAGCCGTTGGCTCCGCACGTCAGGCCCCGCTGCAGGCCGCGTTGGCCCGGCCCGGATAATTGGGGCGATGAACGATCAACCTAGTCGTCGTGTCAGTGCCCGCCTCGACTTGCGGGCACATGAGCAGGCGGAAATGATCCTGCAGGTGACGCTGGCGGGCATGGCGGGCCTGCAGGTCGAGGAGGATCTGGCCATCCGCCGCGGCGGCGAGCTGGTGAAGACGACCGAGGTCGTCATGGCGCACGGCGGGCGGGCGCATCTGCTGGCCCTGGATCCGGGCCAGGTGACCGTGGAGTACGGTGCCGTCGTCCGCGGCGCCGCGCTCCGGCCCGAGGTGACCGAAGCCGACCGCGTGACGTACCTGCGCCCCAGCCGGTACGCGGAATCGGACCGGCTGGCGGCGGTGGCACGGGGCGAGTTCGGCGGGATCGGCACCGGGCCGGAGTTGCTGGCCGCGGTGTCCTCCTGGGTCGGCACCCGGCTGAGCTATGTCCCGGGCAGCAGCAGGCCGATCGACGGCGCGGTGGACACGCTGCTGCTGCGCCAGGGCGTGTGCCGGGATTACGCGCACCTGGTCATCGCCCTGCTGCGGGCCCTGGACATCCCGGCTCGCCTCGCGGCCGTCTACGCCCCGGGCCTGGAGCCGATGGATTTCCACGCGGTGGCCGAAGCGCTGGTCGGCGGCCAGTGGTGCGTCGTGGACGCGACCCTGCTCGCGCCGCGGGCCAGCCTGATCCGCATCGCGACCGGGCGCGACGCCGCCGACACCGCGTTCATGTCCACCTACGGCGGTGCCGTGGAACTGACCGGCACCCAGGTCACGGCCACGATCGAGGGACCCCTGCCAGCCGATGACGTCAACGCGCTGGTGAGCATCAGCTGATACGTTGCACCATGTGACAGTCGTCAGGATCAACGCGATTACCGTGGCCGCCGACAGCGGCGACGAGCTCGCCCGCAGGTTCGCCGCCCGGGCTGGCGCGGTGGACAACCAGGACGGGTTCGAGGGCTTTGAGCTGCTCAAGCCGACCGACGAGCGCACCACCTGGCTGGTGGTGACCAGGTGGCGGGACGAGGAAGCCTTCCAGGCGTGGATGAAGTCTCCCGCGTTCGGGCACGGTCACCGCTCCGCCGCCGAGCGCGCGGGCGGTGAATCTCCCGGCCCGGTCGGCGTCGGCAGCGAGCTGTGGTCCTACGAGATCGCCGGCGGATCGCCCGGCTGAGCCTGACTGAGCCTGGCTGTGGCAGAGCCCAGCGCGGACCGCTGGGCGGACCGCGCCTTCCTGCGCGAGGTCCAGTACCGGACCGATGCCAACCTGGCTGCCCGCCAGTCGATCTACGCGTACCAGGACCCGCCGTTCAACCTGATGGGCCGGGTGCTGGATCTAGCCGCTCCGGCCGGCCCGGAAGTCGTCGCGGACGTCGGCTGCGGCAACGGCCTTTACCTGGCCGAACTGGCCCGCCGCGGGCACGTCCAGGGTCAGGCCAGGCCACCCGGCGTCGGCTGCTCGCTGCCGGGCCGTGCGCAGCATTCCTGTCGACATGTCGATTCCGAGCACGTGGCCGACTACGTACGCAGCATGCCAGTCGGCACCTACGCCGCCTCGCCCGAGCGGCTGATCCCGGCTGTGATCAGCAGGCTGCCGGACCGACCCCACCGGGAACCGCGGACCGCTGAGCTGGCCCGGCTCAGTCAGTCGCCGCGCCGAGCTGGCGCAGCAGGGCGCTCTTGATCGCCGGCCGGGACCCGAACACCAGCAGGAACAGCGCCTCGCGAGCCAGCCGCGGCGCCTGCTGGCCCACCGTGATCGACGTGCTGCCGTCCCGGACCGCCAGCGCCGCCGCGGCCCGGACCGCGAGCTCCGAGGCCGCCGCCCGGGCTCGCGCCATCGTCTCGGCATCGGCCGCGACGGCGTCATCGAGCCGCGCCCGGCACGCGGCCAGCTCGTCATCGAGCGGTCCGGGGCCGAGCAGCCGGGCGCACCGGCCGGCCAGGCCGAGTGCGAGCGAGCCGTTGACACGCAGCCGGTCCGGACGAAGGCTCGCGGCCGGATCGAACGGCTCCTGACCGGCGAAACGTTCCGCGGGAACGGCGACGCCGTCGAAGCCGAGCCGGACCGTGACGCTGGCGTTGACGGCGGTCAGCTGCTGGCGGGTCACGGTCAGGCCGGGCTGGGCGGCGGCGTCAAGGATCAGCGTCACCAGGCTGTCCTGCGGTCCCCGGGCCACGACGAGGAGCAGGTCTATCAGCCCCCAGCCGGTCACCCAGGTCGCCTCGCCGTCGAGCCGCCACCCGCCGGCGGCGGGCCGGGCGCGCAGCAGCGGCGGTCCGGGGATCAGCCCGGTGAGCGCGATGCCGCCGCGCACCTTGCCCTGGCAGGCCGGGACGAGCCACTGGTCGCGAAGCGCGGCGGGCGTGCTCTCCGCGGCCAGCGTCGTGGCCAGCCCGCGATGCTGGAGCCAGACGAACGTCGTGGCCAGGCAGCCGCCGGCCAGTTCTTCCGTCACCGCGCACGCGGTCCTGGCGTCCAGGCCAAGGCCGCCCGCCTGCGGTGAGACCGAGGCGCCGTACAGGCCCGCCGCGGCGAGCGCGTCGAGCTGCGCGGCCGGAACCGCGTCCAGGCCGTCCACCCGGGTCGCGTCGGGGAACAGCACCTCATCGGCCAGCCGGCGGGCGGTCGCCAGGATGTCCGGTGCGGACGGCGTCATAGCGCCCAGGTGGCCGCGAGCTTGTCCATCACCGCGTCCAGGCTCGCGTCAGTGACCTGCCGGGCCGGATCGGCCAGGTGCCAGGCCGCGATCTCGCGGGCGCCCTGCTCGAACGGGATCACCGCATTCCAGCCCGGCACGACGCTGCGCAGCTTGGCGTTGTCGAACACCATCGAATGCGACTTGTCACCGAGCAGCCCGCCGCCCCAGTGCGGGTCGGCGGCCGCGATCGCGTCCGACGGCACATGCACCAGCCGGGCCGTCACCCCCAGCGCGGACGCCAGCGTCTCCGCGATCTGGTTCCAGGTGAGCACGTCGTCCGAGGTGATATGGAACGCGTCGCCGACCGTGCGCGGGTGGCCCAGGAGCGGGACGAACGCGCGCGCGAAGTCGTCATGGTGGGTCATCGTCCACAGCGAGGTCCCGTCACCGTGGACGATGACGGGCTTGCCCGCGAGCATCCGCCCCAGCACCGTCCACCCGCCGTCGAACGGCACCGAGGTCTGGTCGTAGGTGTGCGAGGGCCGCACGATCGTGGCCGGGAAGCCTTGCCCGCGGTAGGCGTCGACGAGCAGGTTCTCGCAGGCAATCTTGTCGCGGGAGTACTGCCAGAACGGATTGCGCAGCGGGGTCGACTCGGTGACCGGCATCCGGGCGGGCGGCGTCTGGTACGCCGACGCGGAGCTGATGAAGACGTACTGCCCGGTCCGCCCGCCGAACAGGTCGATGTCGGCCTGGACCTGTTCGGGGGTGAAAGCCACCCAGTCGACGACCGCGTCAAAATCAAGATCTTTAATTTCATTCCGAACGGTCCGTGGTTCCCGTATATCGGCGTGCAGCATCGTGACCCCGGGCGGGAGCGGCCGGACGGTACTCCGCCCCCGGTTCAGCACGAACAGTTCGATGCCGCTCTCGACCGCGACCCGTGAGCACGCTGAGCTGATGACCCCGCTGCCGCCGATGAACAAGACTCTGAGCTTCGCCATGCTTCTACGCTAACGCCACGCCGGGAATGCGGGCCGCCCGCACTGACCCCTCAGTGCGGTGAGGGATGCCGTGGTTCGTAGACCGGGAACTCGCTGCCGTCCGGCATGCGGATCGCGGCCAGCAGCCCCCAGCCCTGATCGGAGACGTCCTGGGTGACTTCCGCTCCCCTGGCGCCTAGTTCGGCCAGGGTGGCATGGATGTCGTCGCACATCAGGTACAGCTGCTGGCGGCTCTCCCCGTCGGCGGGGTGCACGGCGAGCTCGGCCGGAGGCAGGGCGAAAATGGGCCAGCCCCCGCCCGGTCCTAGCTGATCAGCGCCTGCGCGGCCCGCAGGACCATCGCATCCAGATCATCACGGCAGGCCGCGCGGTACAGCGGGCCCCGGCCGTCGGCCAGCAGCTCGCACACCATCGCGACGCCGCGCACGGGGACCGGGCCAGGCTGAACCAGGTAGCCGGCCAGTTCCGCGAGTTCCGGCGCCGAGCGGGTGATCCGGGCCCGGTGGATCGGGACGTGCGGCTGGCGCGAGACGCCCGCTGTGGGCTGGGCCGCCTGCGGCATGCGGCGGCTGGTGGCAAGCCGAGAACGCGGTGCACCGGCCGCGGCCAGCATCCGCCGCAGGCTGCCCGCCAGTTCGCGGCGGAACGCCATCGAGGTCAGCCGGACGGCCCGCGCCGCCAGGCCCGCGTTCGCTTCCGGGGCCACGCCGCTCGCTAGCTCCCGGTCGAGGAGGCACATGCGTGGCTGACCGATGCCGGGCTTGTCGACGCGGCGTTCGGCACCACTCCGGCCAGCCCGGGCTTCGCCCGCGAGCTCCGCCTCGTCCACGAGGTCAGGACCAGCATCCAGGCCCTGATCGCGCACAACACCGATGGCGAGCCGCTCACCGAAGACGAGCTGGGTGTCCTGGAAGAAGCCGGGCGCGAAGCCGGGCCCCACCTGGATGTCGCTGCTGACGGCCAGATCAGGCTCGGAGCAGCATCCCCGGCTAACAGCGTGGCCGGCGGCCTGCTCTCGCTGCTGCTGATCATCCGTGACGCCCAGCCTGACGGCAGCTGGGAGCGGCTCAAGCTATGCGGCAACCCGGACTGCCGGTGGGCGTTCTACGACCGGTCGCATAGCCGCCGGGGCGCCTGGTGCGACATGGCCTCATGCGGCAACCGGCTCAAGAACCGGAACCTCCGCGCCCGCCGGGCCCAGCTCAGCTGACATCCCGCAGTGGGCCGGGGTGAGCGCGAATCGGGGACGGGATTAATCTTGCCTCGTGAGCACTCCTGAGTCGGCCCCCAGCGCCCTGCACCTCTTCGTCGGATATGACGGTTCGCCCCCTGCCCACCGCGCGCTCGACGGGGCAGTGCGCCTGCTGCAGGGCAGGACGGGCCGTATCGACGTCGTCTACGTAGCGCACTTGTCCAGCACGGTCATGCTGTCGGCCGACGCCGTGGCCGAGATGGAAACTGACTTTGACGAGGTCGAGCAGGATCTTCGCACCGAAGTCGGCGAGCACCTGCGCGATCTCAAGGAGCCCTGGGGTTTCGTGCGGCGCCAGGGCCTCATCACCGAAGAGCTGATAGCGGCGGCCACCACGACCCCCGATGCCGACGCCACTGTGGTGATCGTGGTCGGCAGCTCCTCGCATGCCACCCACCGCCTCGTCGGTTCGGTCGCCGTCGGCCTGGCCCGCCACTCGCCGGTGCCCCTGGTGATCGTGCCCTAGGCGGCGGCTTCGCCGTCGTTCGGTGCCTGAACATCGGCCACCTGGCTGAAATGATCCCTGCAGATACCCGGTGGCGCCTGGGCCACTTCGGCGTCATCGCCGCCATCGCGGCGTTCACGGCCGGGGAACCCTGGCTCGACCAGCTCCTGGCCACCCTTGACCATCGGCGGGCCCTGCTTGCTGATCTGCTGCGCCAGCGCTTGCCCGGGCTTACCTGGCACCCGCCCGAGGCGACCTTCCTGGCCTGGCTCAACTGTGCCGCTCTCGGCCCGGACGACCAGGCCCGGGAACGGTTCCTCACCGGCGGGCGCGTCGCGCTCGAGCCCGGCCTGCGGTTTGGCGCCGCGGGCAGCGGCTACGCGCGCCTGAACTTCGCCACTAGCACCGGCATCCTTGACCAGGCGACAGCACGAATGGCGAGATCTGCCGGCTGACCCGCCGCTCGCGGCATGATTTCTGCCGTGGCAGGTAGACCGGCTACGACGGCTGGGCCCCGATCCGATCAGGAATCGAGAAGCGCCATGGTGTGGGTGGGCCTAGCCTTGCGGTGGAAGGCCGACATGACAGCGAGGCCCTGAGCGTCAAGAAGGGAAATCCGAAAATGCCCACGACCGAGTCCGGTAGCTTCAGCGCCGAGGAACGTGCCGCGATGAAGAAGCGCGCCGCCGAGTTGCGCGCCGAAGGCAAGAAGGGCGCCAAGAAGGCCGACGGCCTGCAGGCGGTCCTCGACGCCATCGCGGAGATGGCACCGGAGGATCGCGTGCTAGCCGAGCGCGTGCATGTGACGGTAACCGCGACCGCCCCCGACTTGTCGCCGAAGACCTGGTACGGGATGCCCGCTTACGCGAACGCGGACGGCAAGGCCGTCGTCTTCTTCCAGAACGCGGGCAAGTTCAACTACCGCTACTCGACCCTGGGCTTCCAGGACGTGGCGAACCTCGACGACGGCGACATGTGGCCGGTATCGTACGCGCTCAAGAAGTGGAGCCCCACGGTGGAAAAGAAGGTCGCCGAGCTGGTGAAGGCCGCGATCTCCTGACCCGCCCCCCCACGGGCAAACAACCGCCATCGGCAAGGGCGGGTTGCACCGTTCAGTTGGCGGCCTGCTGACCGCCGTGGCCCCGGCGTTATCGTCCGGGCAGGAGGACGCTCAGGCAGGTGACGCATCCTTCGAGTTTCTCGAACTCACTGATGTCCACCACGACCGGGGTGAAGCCGAGGTCGGCTAGGAGCTCAGCGGTGCGGGGAGCGGACGCTGCGATCAGTACCTGGTCCCCGCCGAGCGGGACGACATGGCAGCCGCCCTCTTCGTCCACCGGGCGGACCGCCGGGAACAGCTCGGCTGGCACCAGCTGGGGTAGCAGCAGGAACGTGCCGTCAGGCAGCGCGGTCACCGCCGACTTCAGGTGCAGCACGTTCCCCAGCGGGACGGCGATCACCGNNGCGGTGCGCAGGCCCAGCGACCCGATGATCCCGGCGACGCCGGGCATCTCGGCCCGGCGGACGGGCGCGCCCGGGCGGGCCAGCACCGCCAGGTCCTCGCAGACCACCACCGTGTCTTCGATGAAGACCGAGTCGGGGCAGTCCTCAGCCGCCGGCACCTGCCGGATCATCCAGCCGCTGGCCGCAACCGCATCGGCATACGCCGCATGCTGGGCCCGCGCCAGCACCACATCCACCGCGGTCCGCCCGATGTGGGTGACGATGCCCTCGGCCAGCCTCATGCTGGGCGCGCGGACCAAGACCGTACCCTTCACCGGCATACTCCCTCATCTGACCAGGCACCGGACCCACCCAGCCGCGCAGCCTCCGGCGCAGGTGCCCGGTCTCATCCTGTCATCCGCTCCCCGCAGGCTGCACCAGCCCAGACCAACCCACGACGCGGCGGGTCATTGACGGGTTGCCGGGCGGCTCAGGCGGCGCGGCAGCGGACCAGCCACGGTCGCGGCGATGAGCAGGACCGACAGCGCGAGCAGCCAGCCGCCCGATCCGGGCGAGTTCCTTTCCGCACTGGTAGGCGATGTGCACATCCCCGCTCAGCGCATACGGACGTTAGCTTGCGCGGGGCTTGGGTAGTTAGCCGTAGCGCGCTATCATGGGATATCACCTGGAGGTGCGGATGACCGATATGCTTATCCGCGATGTACCCGATGAGGTCATCGCCGCCCTGGACGCCCGTGCCGGGCGCCTGGGTTTGTCCCGCAGTGAGTACGTCCGCCGTCGGCTAGCCCAGGACGCTGCCGCAGCCAGCGCAGCGGTGAACATTCAGGACCTGAGCCGGTTCGCTGAGGTCTTCAGT
>PMOU01000336.1 GCA_003161205.1 Actinomycetota bacterium
GTCTCGATCGGCCCCCGCGAGCCCATCGAGGATCCCTACGGCACCTGGGCCGAGCTGCGCGAGATCTCCGACGGCGGCGTCCTGCTGGTCCGCCCCGACCTGTACGTCGCCGCTCGCCACGCCAGCGCCCCCGACTCCGCCGAGGCCGCCGCCTGGCTCACCCGCACCCTCGCCGCCATCCTCGGCACAGAACCAGACGCCGCTCCGTCGATCCCGGGGCCGATACCGGGGGGCAGCTGAGTGGCGGCGATCGCGGACCGGTCGTCGCGGATCAGCCTGCGGTGATAATAAGCAGCGGAGGGTCCCGGCGGGACCCTCCGCTGCTTAGCTGGACGCTACTGCGCGCCGCTGTTCTGGTTACTTCCTGCCGAAACTGTCAAATTCTCCGTTTCGTACCCCGCCGAGAAAAGCGTGCCATTCGTCCGGTGTAAAACGGAGAACTGCCCCCGCGGTGTCCCTGCTGTTGCGAACGCCGATCTCGCCTTCGGACAGGCTCGCCACCTCGACGCAGTTGCCGTTGGAGAAACTCAGCGAGCTCTTTACCCAGTAAGAACCTGAATCCGGCCTTTCGGGCGGATTTACGAACGTAGGTCTACCCACGTTACTACCTCACTGATTGTTGGATATTATCCGGGAATGCGCAGCCACGGAAAGTAGTTCAACTCATACTTGCCGTAGTTACGCACATATAGACTAGCAGAATCACCGGCAATCAGATGGCCGGATAGCGCGACGGCAGCGCTATCCGCAGCGCCACGGCAACGCTACGGCCCGGTGATCGGCTGCGGCATCCGCGGTGTCCCGCGGACGGCGCCTGACCAGTGCGACTCCGCTGTTTCGACGATCAGGGCCCGGGACGCGGCCGGGTCGAGCGAGGCTTCGGCGAGCATCTGAAATGCGATCCGGTGCAAGTACGTCTCCCGCTCCCCCTCCACGGTGAAACCGCTCCGCAGATGCTCGGTGCTCACCACTTCTTGCATCATCGCATCACTATCTGTCGCGAAGCCGAATATGACAAAGGACTCCCCGAAGACCGTGTGCTGCGCGTCAAGAGGAAGAATCCGCAAGGTGAGATTTGGCCGGTCAGCCTCATGCACGAGGCGCTGAAGCTGGTCATACATTACCGACTCATCACCGATACGGCGCTTCAAGACCGATTCGTCGAGCACGACTGATAGCTCAAGGGAGTCGCGATCCAGTATCTGCTGGCGTTGCATCCGGACCCTGACCAACCGCCCGATCATGCCCGGCGGGACTGGCTCGACCCGGCTGTAACTGCCAATGATATGCCGGGCATAAGCTTCTGTCTGGAGCAGTCCGGTGACGACGTCCACGTGCCATATGGCCATGGACGTCGCCTCATGCTCAAGGCCGATGAATTGCTGATAGTCCTCGGAAAGGCTGTCACCGAATTCTTCCCACCAGCCCTTCTGGGCCGCATCCTCGGCGAGCGCGACCAGCAGGGCCCGGCGGGGCCCGGTGATCTGGTAGTAATCCAGCAGCCGCTCGACTTCCCGTGGCCGCAAGCCGGTCCTGGCCCGCTCGTACCTGCTGATCTTGGAGGGCGACCACCTCAGCGCGGCGGCGACCGCTTCCCCGCTCTTGCCCTTGCTCTCCCTGATCCCGCGCAGTTCCGCGGCGAGCCGACGCCGACGCACGCTGGGGCTTGCTGGCGTGCTCATCGGGCGTCTACCCTCCTCGGTGCCGCGGGCGGACTAGTGCGCCGGTCACGCAGATTTCACCGAAACCAGCTGTGAAACCCTTAGTACACCGTACGCTCGCCCATCGCAACCGAGGAGCCCGCCGCCTAGCCGGCGGCATCGCTCCGACAGCGCCTATCGCGGCAGGAATCTCCCTCGCTGTTACTACTGTAAAGCTATATGACGAGGGAAACAGCGGTGCAGGAATGCACCTCAAGTGCTGATCAGCCGGAGCCCCGACCGGGTCCCCGGCGGTCAGCCGGGTTCAGCGCAACAGGCCTGCCCACAGCCGACGATAACCCTATGACCGGCAGCGGAGGATTAAGAAATCGGCACCGGGCCGTTCTTGAGTTCACCCGTGGTAGAACATATCCGGGTGCGCCGCGAGGGCAACTACCCGCACGTGGGCGCTGGGCGCCGCCGCGGTCGTCGCGGGCACCGCCGCGACCGAAAGAATTGATCCTGCCGCGCTTAGTGCTAGGATAGCGGGAATGATGACGGATCGCCTTATTTTCATGATTCCTCCACGGTGTCTACACAGGTCAGCAGCCTGCCGTAGGGACTACGCCGACCGAACGGCACATCTGTTACATGTGGAGCTCGGGCCAATTCTTTGGCCTATTTCATGACATAGCGTAAGCCAATACTTACAGCTTTAGCAAATACTAAAATCTGCATTTTATCTTTACTTTTTAGATGCAGGGAAATGTTAACGGACCAGTGCGGTGCAAGGTTCTCAGAAAATTGCACGGTACCGCGGAAGCGCCGCAGGAACGCTGCGTCGCGAAGATGCTGGACGCCGAATTAATGTCCGAAAATGACTCGCTTGTTCCGTAGATGTTCTGGTAGTAAAGTTCGCCCCATGCCCCCGGTGACCCCGGCCGGTGCGCTGGTCGGCCGCGATAGCGAGATGGCGCTGCTGACCGGGCTGATAAAAGACGTGACCCGGGGACGCGGCAGTGCGGTACTCATCGAGGGCGAGCCGGGCATCGGCAAGTCCGCGCTGGTCCGGGCGGCGGTAGCGGCGGATACTGGCTGCCAGGTGTTCTGGGGGGCCGGCGACGAGCTGGGCCAGGCGCTGCCGCTGCTGCCGTTCCTCGACGGGCTGCAGGTCCGCGAGCCCTCCGCGAACCCCCGGCGGAACACGATCGTCCGGCTCTTGCGCGGCGAGGTCACCGCGGACCGCGGCACGGACGTGCCGGCGGTGCTGGCGGAGCAGTTGCTGGCGCTGGTCGCCGAGCAGTGCGCGGCGCGGCCGGCCATCCTGGTCATCGACGACCTGCAGTGGGCCGACCAGGCCAGCATCACCCTGTGGGGACGGCTGGCCAGGTCATCGCGGCAGGTGCCGCTGCTGCTGGTCGGGATCATGCGCCCGGCGCCGCAGCGGGATGACCTGCTGGCGCTGCGGCGAGCGGCCGCCGACGCCACCCGGCTCCAGCTCACCGGGCTCACCGGGGCGGCCGCGGCCGACCTGGTCGCCACCCTGGCCGGCGGCAGGCCCGACGGCAACCTGCTGCGGCTCGCCGACGGGGCGGCCGGAAACCCGCTCTACCTCACCGAGCTCGTGGCCGCGCTGACCCGTAGCGCCAGCCTGACCGTCACCGAGGCGGGCGCCGCCGAGGTAGCGAGCGGATCCGCGCCGGACTCGCTATCGGCGGCCATAGCAGACCGCCTGGGGTTCGTGGCCGGGCCGGTGCGCGAGGTGCTGCGGGCGGCGGCGCTGCTCGGCGCGGAGTTCGCGGTTCCCGATCTGGCTATCGTGCTGGGCCGCAGTGTGACGGACCTGATCCCGGCGGTCGACGAGGCCTGTGCCGTCGGCGTGCTGGCCGAGTCCGGTCACGGCCTGGGGTTCCGGCATCCGCTGATCCGGGCGGCGTTGTACGACGACATGCCGGCGCCGGTACGTGCCGCCTGGCACCGAGATGCGGGGCAGGCCCTGGCGGAGGCGGGGGCGCCGCCGGACCGGGTGGCCCGGCAGCTGCTGCGGGCCGTCGGCGGAACCGACGAGGCGGCCGGACCAGCCGACGGCGAGCCGGTGGATGAGTGGATGCTGGACTGGCTGGCCGGCACCACGGACACGCTGCTGGCCCAGGCCCCCGGGGTGGCGGCCGAACTCCTCACCCGGGCCGTCGCCAGTTCTGCGGCGGGGGCGGCCCGGCACGGCTGGCTGGCCAGCCGGCTGGCCGACGCCCTCTACCGCATCGGTAACCGGGCCGCCGCCGAGCAGGTGGCCAACCGGGCGCTGGCGCAGACGCGCGAGCCCGATCTCCTGGTGGACCTGCACTGGACGCTCGCGCAGTGCCGCATGCTGGCGGGTGAGTCCGCGGAGTCGCTGGCTACGCTGGACCGGGCGCTGGCATCGCCCGGAATCTCGGCCCGGCACCGCGCCCGGCTACTCGTGCTCGCCGCGCGGACGCACCTCAACCTGGGCGAGGTCGAGACGGCGAACCAGGTCGCCACCAGCGCGCTCGCGGCGGCGACGGAGGCCGGCGACAACTGGGCCATGAGCTGGGCCCTGCACGTGCTGACGATCGTGACCGCGGTGCAGGGGCATACGACCGACGCGCTCCCCCTGTTCGACCGGGCCCTGGCCGTGACCCAGGCCGATCCGGCGCTGACCGACCTGCGGCTGCTGCTGCAGATCAACAAGGCCGTGATGCTGGGCTACCTCGACCAGTACGAGCAAGCCTTCGCCGCGGCCCGGCAGGCCCGGGACCTCGCCGACCAGGTCGGCACGACGTTCCGGCTGGCTCAGGCGCACGGCGCCCTGGGCCAGTTGCTCTTCGAGACCGGACGATGGGACGACGCGCTGGCCGAGGCTGAGATCGTACCTGAGGACCTGAAGGAACCCGCCGGAGCCTGCTGGGACCTCGCCATGGCCGCCGTGATCTGCTTCCATCGCGGCGACATCGGCGCGGCGCGGCGTCACCTTAGTGCGGCCGTCCCGCAT
>PMOU01000326.1 GCA_003161205.1 Actinomycetota bacterium
GCCGACGTGATGCTCCCGTGGCTGCGGGACCGGCCGGTCACCATGGTGCGCTATCCCGACGGCCTGGCGGGCCCGAGGCGCGCCGATGACCCGTGGGCAGGCTTCACCAGCGCCAGGCACGGCCTGGGCGAGGCCGGAAAACGCCTCGCCAAGCTGGACCGCTGACGCCTCGCTGACCTGTGCTGTTTGCGCACTACGACCGCGGGTAGCGGCAGGGGCCACCGCAGGAGGTGACCATGACGAGGAAACTGCGCGACATCATGTCGCCCGTGCCGGTCTGCATGGCTCCGACCGACACCGTTTCGGCGGCGGCGAAAGCCATGAAGGAACAGGGCGTCGGCACCGCGCTGGTGCTGGCCTCCGGCCGGCTCCGCGGGCTGGTCACCGAACGGGACATCACGGTACGAGTGCTGGCGGAGAACCGGGACCCGCTGACCACGCATCTCGGTGAGATCTGCAGTGACCAGGTGGCCGTGCTCGGCCCGGACGACGACGTGACCCAAGCCGAACAGCTGGTCCGCGAACATGCGGTGCGCCGCATTCCGATCCTGGCCGATGGCATCCCGGTGGGGGTGGTGTCCGTCGGCGACCTGGCCCTGGAAAAGGGGGAAAGGCCGGTTCTTTCCGGGGTGCCGGCTGCCGCGCCGGGCTCTTGAGGAGGCCCGGATGTCCGCCCAGCCAGAAAGAATCGTCGCCGAACTGCTCGAGCGGTGCGGGTCGCTGTACGCCGAGGACGCTGGCATCAAGCTGGCTGACCGGCCTGCCCCGCTTTACCAGGTGCTGGTGCTGGCCACGCTGCTGAGCGCGCCGATTCAGGCCGACACCGGGGTCGCGGCGGCGCGCGAGCTGTTCGCGGCCGGCTACCGCAGCCCGAAGGCCATGAGCGAGGCTAGCTGGCAGGACCGGGTGGACGCGCTCGGCCGCGGTCACTACCGGCGGTATGACGAGCGCACGGCCACCATGCTGGCCGACGGCGCGGACCTGCTGACCGGCAAATGGCATGGTGACCTGCGCAGGCTTCGCGATCAGGCCGACGGCCAGCCGGCCGCCATCGCGTCGGCGCTCACCGAGTTTCCCGGGATGGGACCAACCGGGGCGAGCATCTTCCTGCGCGAAATCCAGGACACCTGGCCCGCGGTCGCACCCTACGTGGACGCCCGGGTGACCAGCGGCGCCCGCCGGGTGAGATTGCCCTACGACCGCGAGCCGCTGGCCCAGCTGCTGATGGCCAGCGGCCAGCCCGGCCGGCTCGCCGCGGCCCTGGTGCGCGTGTCGCTGAGCCAGCGTCTGGCCAGCGAAGTGACCGCCGCTGTCCCGGACTGAGGCTGGCCCGGGGGTGTGCTAAGAATGATCAAGGGACGGAGGATCTGTTGCCGATCGAGCAGCTCGGGCCATGAGGCGGCGGAACTGCTGAGCCTCACCAACGGCGGAGAGGCCAGGTCGCTGAACAAGCTCGCCGAGCTCGCCGCGTGGCAGGTACCGGCGTGCTCGGGAGCGCACGCGGCGGTCTGGCGCGACGGCGAGGTGATCAGCGCCGCGGCGACCCATCCTGACCTGGCGGAGCTCGCTGACCTGCAGTTCAGGATCGGCCGCGGCCCGCTGATCGAGGCGGCGGACACCGGTGTCGCGGTCAGCTGCCCGGACACGCTCGAAGAAACCCGCTGGCCCGACTTCGCGGAGGCGTCGCTGCGGCGTGGCGTCCGCTGCTCGGTTCACCTGGTGCGCGAGCTTCCGCGGGGCGCCCTGGTGCTGTCCCTGTTCGGCGTGCGGCCCGGCGTGCTCGACGCCGAGTCCAACCCCATGGCCGACATGCTCGCCGCGTTCGGCGGCGCGATGCTCACCAACGCGACCGCCTACGACCAGGCCCAGCGCACCGCCAGCCAGCTGAAGGATGCGGTGGTCGCGCGGTCGGTCGTGGACCAGGCCAAGGGCATCTTGATGCACGCGCTCGACTGCGACGCCGACGACGCCCTGCAGCGCCTGCGCCAGGAATCCCAGCGGCGCCACGTCAAGGTCACCGAGGTAGCCAGCGAGGTCGTGGCCGCCTACGGCAGCGAGGCCGAGGCTCCCGTCACCCGTCCTGCCTGACGTGACGGCAGTGGCGAATGAGGCGCGGGGGCAGGGGTTCAGCCGCTGTCGGGCGGGGCTTTCACCTTCGCGATCAAGATGGTCATGTCGTCACGCAGCTGATCTTCGGAAAAGGTGGTGACCAGGCTCTGGATCATCCGGGTGGTCTCGGCGGCGGAGCGGCCCGCCAGCCCGGTTAGCTCATCGGCCAGCCGTTCCTCGAAGTACCGCATGTCCGTGCTGCGCGCTTCTGTGACCCCGTCGGAGTAGAACAACAGCAGGTCGCCGGGGGCGAGGTCGAGTTCTTCGCGCTCCGGCTCGGCGTCGGGGAACAGGCCAAGGGGCAGGCTGCCGCCGCTCAGCACGTCCACGCGCCCGTCCGGCCGCACCACCGCGGGCCCCGGGTGGCCCGCGCTGGCCAGCACGACGTGCACACGGGCGCCGTCCCACGTCAGGTAGGCGAGCTTGGCGGTGACGAAGCGGTCCTCGTAGTCGCCAGCCAGGATGACCTCGTTGACCTTGGCCAGCACCTCGACCGGATCCGGACTCCAGTGCGCGATGACCCGGATGGCATGCCGGGCGGCCGCGGTCATCGCGGCGGCTTCCTGGCCCTTGCCGCAGACGTCGCCGACGGTGATAGCCCACCCGCCGGCGACCGGGAAGACGTCGTAGAAGTCACCGCTGACTTCCAGCCCTTCACTGGCGGGCACGTACGCCGCGGACAGGTCAAGTCCGGGGATGTCAGGCAGCCGGGCCGGAAGCAGGCTGCCCTGCAGCGCTTCGGCTACCGCCGACCGGTGCCGGAACATGCGGTCAACCCTGATCGCGACGCCCAGGTGCTCGCCGAGCTCTTCCGCCAGCCCGAGTTCGGCGATGCCGAAGCGTCCTTCCGCGGCCTGCCGCGCCAAGGTAAGAACGCCGTAGCTGGTGGTGCCGTCGGAGATCGGCACGCTCAGCAGCGAGGTCACGCCGAGCAGCATCAGCAGCGGCGCCCCGTCGGAGGTCGTGCCGAGGACCTCCGGATCGTCCGCGTGGGCCAGGACCACCGACCGTCCCGAGGAGTGAACGTGCGCCGGGATCGAGCCGGGCTCCGGGTTAACGGCCCGTGCCTTCCTGGCCAGTTCCTCCGCTGCGTCGTCGTGCGGGCCGATCACGAACTGGCGCTGCAGCCGGTCGGCCCGCTCGACGTCGACGATCACCCAGCTCGCGATGTCGCCCGCCAGCAGCCTGGCGCACCGCTGCAGCGTGACCGCCTCGCTGAACGTGCTGTTGTCAAGCAGCAGCCTGGTCACCGCGGTGATCATGTCCATCCGGCGCGTCATGACGTGGACCGCGCTGTCCGTGCCCTGCGGACGGGCGGTTCCCTCGCCGTCGGCAACGTCGCCCCCGTGCTCGCCCGCGCCGTGCTCTCCCGGGCGGGGCGGGACCCGCGGTGCGGTCACCGTGACCACGAGCAGCCGGTCGCCATCCGGCTGGGTGAGAACGTTCGCCCTCATCGTCGCGTCGACCGGACCCGTCAGACCCGCCGGATCCGCCGTCCCGGCCGGCCTGAGCAGCCTGATGTCCGCCTGCGCTGTCCCCGTCCGCATGGCCGCGGCGAGCTGGCTCTGCACCGCGGCGCGGGACGGAAGATCGACGAAGGCGGTCAGCGGCTTACCCGTCGCGTAGCCGGGCGGAGCTCCGATCAGCTCACCAGCCTTGCCGTTCGCCCGCCGGATCGTGCCGTCCCCCTCGAGCAGGAACAACGGGGCCGGCGCATCGGTGAAGATGGCGCGCAGCAGGCCTCGTTCCGCGCTGAGCGATGCGGCCAGGGCGTCAGGGGCTTTCGGCTCCGCATCCCTGGTATCGGATCCCGCCAGCTTGGCCGCCGCGTCGACGGCGGCGTCCAGCTCGGCGAACGTGGCGTCGAGCAGGGCCCGGGGATCGGCACCGGGCATCGCCGCGGCCTGACGGAGCGCATCGCGCCGCCTGGCCAGATCGGCGAAGTCAGCGTATGAGCCGTTAGGCCAGGTGTCTTGCGACATCTCTCCAGACCATCATGGGAGGTGAAGCGCCACCGCCGCCGAGTGGCTCCTGCTGATAGTACCGGCGGCGCTGCGGCGGCACGCACAAAGTAATCCGCCGGGGCGGATGCCCCGGCGGATCCTTACCTCACGCGCCTAGCTCTAGCCCGCGGTCTACCAGCGCCGCCAGGCAGGCCTGCGGCTACGGCTGCGGCCGCGGTACCGCCCGTAGCCGCGGGTGGTGAACGCGCTGACCAGCAGGGCCGCTGCGACGAGCGCGACGATGAAGGTAATCACGGTGTGTCCGGCGCCAAGGATGGCGGTGGTGAGAATGCCGCCGACCAGCGCGGCCACGATGCCGATGAGGATCGTCATGATGACGCCGATGTGCTGGCGGCCAGGTACGAGCAATCGTGCCAGCGCGCCGATGACCAGTCCGATGACAAGCCAGACGATGATGACCGAAGCGGTAAGTGTCATGTCCTCTCCACAGGGTTGACGGTGGGGTCCGCTTTGCGTGCTTGTGGGACGAGGCCCCCCTCCGCGTCACCCGTTCATGGCCGGCGCTCGTGGCGCCTGGCCTTACTCGTCGTAGACGTCTTCGATCACCTCTGTCTCGGCCGGGCGTACCTCCGGGGCGGGCAGGCTCGCCTGCACGCGGCTATTCGCCGGGCCCTGGCCCGCGTAGCTCGGGTAGTTCACTTCCTCTACCCGGCGGCCTGGCCGCCAGTTGGTCTGTCGCACGAGCAGACGCCGGCCGACCCAGCCGTAGCCGCGGCGCGGGATCGCGATCCCGACGATGCCGATGACTATGAGCACATAACCAGCGGTGTGCAGGTTGAAGACGGACGTGTTCGTCGTCACGGCGAACGCGAGGATCGCGCCGACCGCGATCAGCGCCAGTCCCATACCGGTTTTCATGAGGGTCCTTCCGCCGCCACGGCGTCCTGGCTTGTCAGGCCGTGGCAGCTGATTGAGGCGAAGGGTGGGCGTCGCTGGTTTCGGCGGGATCGAGCAGTTTGTCCTTGAGGTGGCTCAGCGCCCGGGCGAGAAGCCTGGACACGTGCATCTGCGAGATGCCGAGCCGTTCGCCGATTTCGGTCTGGGTGAGGTTGCCGTAAAAGCGCATGACCAGGATGCGCTGCTCACGCTCGGGCAGTTCCTCCCAGTGCGTGTTGACGGATTCCATGTCGATGGTGTGGGCTACGCCCGGGTCGTCGTCGCCGAGCATGTCGGCGAGCAGGGCAGGATCTTCGCGGTCCGACAGCGGGGCGTCGAGGGAGTACGTGCTGAACACCAGGTCCGCCTGCCGGGCCTCTTGCATGTCATCGCGGCTGACGCCGAGCCGGTGCGCTAGTTCTTCCTCGGTGGGCGCCCGGCCGAACTGCTGGGTCAGGTCCTCGGTGGCTTTGCGCAGGGCGAGCAGCAGTTCCTGGGCGGACCGGCGGACATGGATCTGCCAGCGCTTGTCCCGGAAGTGCCGCTTGATCTCACCGCTGACGCACGGCTGAGCGTATGCGGAAAGGCTGTCGCCGACCTCGGGGTCGTAGTTGTTGATCGCCTTGAGCAAGCCGACGTATCCGACCTGCATGAGATCTTCAGTTGGCTCTGGACTGCCGCGGTATTGCCTGACGCACGAGCGGACCAGCTTCTGGTAGCGGTCCACGAGTATCTCGCAGGCAGCGGCGCGCAGCTCGTTATCTCGTGGCAGCGCGCGGACCTTAGCCAGCAGGGCGTTGTCGGAGAGCTCTCGCAGCTCGGCGCGCGACCCTGAGTAAATGGTGGCGTCAGGGACGGCCTTGGCGGCGGCGGCAATGGTGTCTGGCGCCGGCGGCCGGAGGGTTCCTCTCGTCAAGGTGGCCTCCTCGGGACCCTGGGAATGACGGACGAGTACGGTGTGCCCGACCCGAGGCAAATAAACGTAAAGTTATGTGATGCTCGTCACATGATGGCCAGAGGATCGGAGCCCGATCCCCTTCGCGGAAGCCGCTTCGCGCGGTCCCTCCTGCTCGGCTGAGGAGGGACTCGACTACCTCGTCTCCGGCTGCTCAAACCGGACTCGCACCTGCGGCAAGCCGAACCGCCGGCACCTTCGAATAGCGTCATGTGAGTCGACAAGGAATCGGACGCCGGGTTCATCTGAAAAGGTCCCGGCCGAACTGGACAAGCTCTTCGACGCCGTGGCCCGAGGCGAGCACGGGGCCTTCGACCGCGAGCAGCTGCTTTGCTGCCTGGATCGGCTCAGCGAACGGCAGCGAGAGGCCGCCGCTTTTGGCGCCCCAATCTAACACGGCGCAATTATCGAGCGCAGTCGCTGGTGAGCGCGGTGGGCCGACGCGGACCCGGGCGGGACCGCGGCCGGCGGCGCCGGCCGGACGCCGATTACCGCCAGTAAATTTTCGCGCTGCGAAGGTGTAGGCGCGAGGGCGAAGGAAAGTGGTTGATTCACTGCCCGCACAGCTCGGAACGAGCAAGGCGACGTCAACGCTGACGGCCGTGAAGGCACGAACACAAGCCCAGCTCAGACCTCGTGAGGACACGTAATGACCGCGACCGGGAGTGCCATGAACTGGCGAGCGGCTGGCGCCTGCCTGACCGCCGACCCTGACTTGTTCTTTCCCATCTCCTCGGCGGGCCCGGCCGAGCGGCAGGTGGAGCGAGCCAAGGTCATCTGCGCGGGTTGCGGGGTCCGGCGGGAATGCCTCGAGTTCGCCATGGCGCACGACCAGGTGTACGGCATCTGGGGCGGAACCACGCCCGAGGACAGGCAGCGGGACCGGCGGCGCAGGCGGCGCGCGGCTGCCGCCGCCGGAGCCAATTCGGCCGTCGCGGTCTAGGCAGCCAGGCTTTGGCCCATGCTTGACCCGGAGTCCGTGCTGGACGCCGCCGGGGTGCGCCGCGGCGAGGGTGCGCCGTTACCGGCGGGCGAGCCAGCGCTCCATGCAGGCGAGCAGCTCATCGGTGTCGACCGGCTTGGTCACGTAGTCGCTGGCCCCGGCCGCGATGCTCTTCTCCTTGTCGCCGGGCATGGCCCGGGCGGTGACCGCGATGATGGGCAGCGCGGCGAAGGCGGGCATCTGCCTGATCTGGTTCATGGTGGCGTAGCCGTCGAGCTCCGGCATCATCACGTCCATCAGGACGAGGTCGGTGTCGTCGGCGGTGAGCAGGGCCTCGATGCCCTGGCGCCCGTTGGCCGCCTGCGTCACCGTCATGCCGTGCAGCTCCAGCGTGCTGGTGATCGCGAAGACATTACGCGGGTCGTCGTCGATCACCAGGACCTGCCTGCCGCGCAGGACGTCATGGCCGTCGTCCTCCGGCGGTACCCGCGGGGCGGAGCCGGTGACCTCGGCGCCCGCCAGGCTACCGGGTCCAGCTGCCTGGTCGCTGATCAGCGCGGGCACCTGGTCGGGCTGATCCGCGGACAGGTGCAGGGTAATCCGCTCCCGCAGCTCGTCGAGGGACGGCAGCAGCTCCAGCGGCTGGGAACCGAAGCGGAGCCGGGCCAGGCGTGCCTGCGCGCTGTCGATCGTGTCCCTGGTGTGGGCCAGGACCGGGACGTCCCGCAGCTCGGGCTCTTCGGCCAGCTGCTCCAGGAACGCGAACGCGGACGCGTCCTCCAGGCCGAGATCCAGGACGACGCACTGGTGCGGCGCGGCGGAAAGGGCCTTGATGCCCTGCTCGGGGCTCACCGCCGTGCCCACGTGGACCGGCCCGCCGAGGCCGGTGAGGTCGGAAACCGCGCTGTGGGCGAGCAGGGTGAGCAGGCCGCCGCGCGAGCCTTCGAGCACCAGCAGGCGCCGCCCGCCCGCGTCCCTGTCCTCCGGCGGGACCGGCTGCAACTGCAGGGCTTCGGTCGCGTCCGCGTCCGCGTCGCCGTTCGCTGAGATGCTGACGCCCTCGCCGGCGCTCGCGGAGGCGGGGAAGGAGTCCGCCACCTCGGCCGTGAGCCCTGGCATCTCGGACGGCAGGTACAGCGTGAAGGTGCTGCCCCGGCCGAGCTCGCTTTCGGCGGTGATCTCGCCGCCCAGCAGGGCGCCGACCTCGCGCGCGATCGACAGCCCGAGGCCGGTGCCGCCGTACCGGCGGCTGAGCGTGCCGTCCCCCTGCTGGAAGGCGCCGAAGATCGTGGTGAGGTTCTCCGGTGCGATGCCGATACCGGTGTCGGTCACCGAGAAGGCCACGACGTCGGCACCCTCGGGCGTGCTCCGCTCAGCTCTGCCGATGCGCAGGATCACGTGGCCCCGTTCGGTGAACTTGACCGCGTTCGCCAGCAGGTTGCCGAGCACCTGGCGCAGCCGCTGCCGGTCCGTGAACAGCTCAGCCGGGGCTTCGGCGTCCACCTCGACGGCGAATTCCAGGCCCTTCTCGGCGGTGAGCGGCTGGAACGTGGCCTGGACATCCTCAAGCAGCACGCGGAGACCGAACCGCTCCACGTGGATGTCCATCCGTCCCGCCTCGACCTTGGACAGGTCCAGGATGTCGTTGATGAGCTGCAGCAGGTCTGAGCCGGCCGAGTGGATGACGTTGGCGTACTCGACCTGCTTGGGGGACAGGTTCCGGCCCGGGTTCTGGGCCAGCAGCCGGGCCAGGATCAGCAGGCTGTTCAGCGGCGTGCGCAGCTCGTGTGACATGTTGGCCAGGAACTGGGACTTGTACTTCGAGGCCAGCGCCAGCTGCCTGGCCCGTTCCTCGATCTCCTGCCTGGCCTGCTCGATCTCGGCGTTCTTGGTCTCGATGTCACGGTTCTGGGCGGCGAGCAGGGCCGCCTTGTCTTCCAGCTCGGCGTTGGACCGCTGCAATTCGACCTGCTGATCCTGCAGCTCCTCTGATCGCGCTTGCAGTTCGGTGGTCAGCCGCTGCGACTCTCCGAGCAGCGCGTCGGTGCGGGCGTTGGCGATGATCGTGTTGAAGTTGATCCCGAGCGTCTCGGTCAGCTGCTCCAGGAAGTCCGTCTGCACCGAGCTGAACGTGGTGAACGAAGCGAGCTCGATGACCCCGAGCACCTGATCCTCGAACAGGATCGGGAGCACCACCAGATATGTCGGCGGCGCTTCGCCGAGCCCGGAGGAGATCTTGACGTATCCGTCGGGCAGGTTCGCGATGATGACGGACCGCTTGCTCCTGGCCACCTGGCCGATCAGGGACTGACCCAGCCGGTACTGGATCGGCGCCATCTTGTCGGCGCGCAGCCCGTACCCGGCGATGAGGCGGAGCTGGGGCTCGCCGTCGGCGGGCTCGGAGAGAAAGAAGGTGCCGTGCTGCGCCCCGACGAGCGGGGCGAGTTCGTCCATGATCAGCTCGGCCACGATCGCCAGGTCCCGGTGACCTTGCATCATGCCCGTGATCCGGGCCAGGTTGGTCTTCAGCCAGTCCTGCTGCTGGTTGGCCCGGATGGTCTCGCGCAGCGACTGCACCATCGCGTTGATATTGTCCTTGAGCTCGGCGACCTCGCCCTGGGCCTCCACCGAGATGGACCGGGTCAGGTCGCCGGAGGCCACCGCGCTGGTCACCTCGGCGATCGCGCGGACCTGCCTGGTCAGGTTTCCGGCCAGCTCGTTGACGTTCTCCGTGAGCCGCTTCCAGGTGCCGGACACGCCCTCGACCTCGGCCTGGCCGCCGAGGCGGCCTTCGCTGCCGACTTCGCGGGCCACCCGGGTGACCTC
>PMOU01000597.1:0-11329 GCA_003161205.1 Actinomycetota bacterium
GGTGGGTGGTGTCACTCGCGAAGCTGGTGGCGACGACGCCGGGGTGGAAGGCGGCCGCGCTGATGCCCTGGTCGTGGAAGCGGCGGTGCAGCTCGCGGGTGAACAGGATGTTCTCCAGCTTGCCGGTGCCGTAGGCCTTCTGCGGCGTGTAGTTCTTCTCGTTCTGAAGGTCGTCGATGTCGACGTGGCCGTAGCGCTGAGCCGCGATGCTGGAGGTCTGGAGCACCTTGGCCTGGCTCGTGATCAGGGTCGGCATGAGCAGGTGCGTCAGCAGGAACGGGGCCAGGTGGTTCACCTGGAAGGTCTTCTCGAAGCCGTCCTTGGTCACCGCGCGATCGCCCATGATCCCGCCCGCGTTGTTGGCCAGCACGTCGATGCGCGGGTAGGCCGCCTGCAGTTCGCTGGCCAGATTGCGAACCTGGTCCAGGTCGGCGTAGTCGGCCAGGTGGTACGGGGCACCGAGTTCGTGAGCGACGGCCGCCGTTTTGGCTGGGGACCGGCCGACCAGCACAACACGCTCGCCCCTGGCGCTCAGCTGTCGGGCGGCAGCGGCACCGATGCCATCGCTGGCTCCGGTGATGACAATCGTCTGCTGTTCCATGTCGTCCCTTGCTTGCCTGGCGCAAGAGTATTACGCCCGCGATCTATCCTCAGGCTGCATCGAGCTGACCAGATTGTTGACAATTTTGTCAGGCATTTCTAGGATCGTGCCGTGCGAGGGCGCGAGAACCAGGCACCGGCCCAGGTTGACGAGGCGGCACCCGTCCAGGCGAGCCGGGCGGGGCGGGAAGGCACGACGCCGCTGGCCGGAGCGCGGGGAAGGCAGCAGGCGGGCGAGCAGTTGCGGCGCGCGATCCTGGCCGGGGACATGGCTCCCGGGCAGCGCCTGATCGAGGAGGAGCTGGCCGGGATATTCAGCGTCACCCGGGCCAGCTTGCGCGCGGCGCTCTTCGACCTCACGGCCGAGGGGCTGGTCGAGCGGATACCGAACCGCGGCGCGCGGGTGCGGATCGTCAGCCTCGACGAGGCGGTCGCCATCACCGAGTGCCGGATGGCCCTCGAAGGGCTGTGCGCGGCCAAAGCGGCCGAGCGGGTCACCGGCCCCCAGGCGGCGCGCCTGCGCGAGCTCGGTGAGCAGCTGCAGCGCAGCGTCGCGGACGGCGAGCCGCTGAAGTACTCGGCCCTCAACCACGAGCTGCACCGGCTGGTCCGGGAGATTTCCGGCCAACGCGTGGCGGCCGGATTGCTTGATCGGCTGAACGGGCAACTGGTCCGGCACCAATTCCAGCTCTCGCTGCGCCCCGGCCGTCCGCAGGCCTCACTGGGCGAGCACCTGGCGATCATCGACGCGATAACCGCACAACGGCCCGCCGAGGCCGAGCAGGCCACGCGCCGCCACCTGCGCAGCGTCATTACGGCGCTACTCGGTCAGCATCAGCCGGAAAACAGTAGCGCGGCGCTCAGGAGCTAGGTGACCATGAATGACTACTCTGAATCCAGCCCGGCGAGCCCTCGACCTCGGCAGTCTCACCATATGAAACAGTTCCATAACGTACGTTGACTATCCGCGAACCAGCATCCTAGCGTTGCCATACTGTTCTATATATGTACGTTCGTTCGCAGAGCGCACAGATCGTGCGGCTACGAGCAGGCGCACTCTCAATAGGTGATAGGAGTTCGCACATTTAGGCAATTCGCACCAGGGCCCTGAACCAATGAGGCGAATGCTCGTTGCTTTTCATCTATAGCCTCACCTGACCGGATTTGGGTGATGTTAGCCTCATGACTCCATAGCATCCCCATTCCCGTCTTATGGGATCACCTGATGTCACCCAGACGCGGTCCCGCGCCCCGCCGCGACCTCAAAGGAGATCGATTGCACATGAGTGACCAGACTTCGGACAACGAGAGCACGGACACCAGGGGAAGCTGGGGGGATGGGTCACCCCAGGAGTTGGGGCCTCGGGGGAGGCTGTCACCTATCAGCCGTCGTGGCCTGCTGCGCGCGGCCGGCGCCAGTGCGGCCGTCGTGGGGGGCGGCGGACTGCTGGAGGCCTGTAGCTCCAGCATCAAGGGCGCCAGTTCCGGATCCAGCGCCAGCGCCGGCACCAAGGACATCACGATCGGCTGGATCCATCCGCTCACCGGTTCGCTGGCCGGCTTCGGCGCGCCGGACAACTGGGTGCTGAGCAAGATCAAGGCCACGACGCCCTACAAGAGCGGGTTCAAGATCGGCGGCAAGACCTACAACGTCACCATCAACTCCTACGATACCCAGTCGAGCGTGACCCGGGCCGGCCAGCTGGCCCAGCAGGCCATCAACTCCGACAACGTGGACATGCTGCTGGCCTCATCCACGCCGGAGACGGTCAACGCGGTCGCCAGTACCGCCGAAACCCTCGGCACTCCCCTGGTCTGCGCGAACATCCCATGGGAGTCCTGGTACGTCAACCTGCACGGCAATCCCGCCAAGCCGACGCTGGCACCGAAGTACGTGGTGATGTACTTCTTCGGCGTCGAGCACCTGTGCAAGACTTTCATCCCGATGTGGGACAGGATCCACGCCCAGCTCAAGACCGACAAGGTGGCCGGAGCCGCGTTTCCCAACGACTCGGACGGCAACGCCTTCCGGGCCGCGTGGCCGATCTTCGCCAAGGCGGCCGGCTACACGCTGGACATGTCGTCGGCTTACACCGACGGGACCACCAACTACACCTCGATGATCTCCGCATTCAAGTCCGAGAACTGCGACTTCTTCACCAACGTGCCGCTGCCGCCCGACTTCGCCACCATGTGGAAGCAGTCCGTGCAGCAGGGCTTCAAGCCCAAGCTGGCCACGGTGGCCAAGGTGCTGCTGTTCCCGAGCGACGCCTACGCGCTGGGCTCGCTGGTCGAGAACGTGGCCACGGACACCTGGTGGGCGCCGACGATGCCGTGGACGTCCTCGTTCACCGGCGAGACCTGCCAGCAGCTGGCCAGCGAGTACACGGCGGCCGGAAACGGCCAGTTCAATGCGAACATCAGCAACTACAGCCTCTTCGAGATCGCCCATTCGGCGTTTACCGCGGTGAACGACCCGCACGACAAGACCGAGGTCGCCGCCGCCCTGCACAAAGTGAACGTCAACGGCGTGGCCGGAACGCTGGACTTCACCTCGAGCAGCGCCCCGGCACCCGGCGTCGCGATCACCCCGCCGGTCGGCGTGCAGTGGCAGAAGGGGACCACGTATCCGCTGGAGATGAAGGTGGTCGACAACACGCTGCTGCCGACGGTAAAGATCAACGGCGATCTCCTGCCGACCAACACCTGACCGGATGACAAGTCCGCTGCTTGCCCTCGACCACGTGACGAAACGGTTCGGCCGGGTCGTCATTGCCGAGGACCTGTCGCTCGCCGTGGGGCCCGGGGACACCGTCGGGATCGTGGGGCCGAACGGAGCNNCATCTCCGGCGACCTGTCCCCGGGCTCCGGGGACATCAGCTTCGACGGCCGCCCGGTCACCAAGCTCGATGCCGCGGCCCGGTGCCGGCTCGGCATCGGCCGTACCTACCAGGTGCCCCGGCCGTTCACGGACATGACCGTGTTCGAGAACGTGCTCGTCGCCGCGCAGCAAGGCGGCGGCTTGCGGCGCCGGACAAGCTATGCCGCCGCCGCGCAGGCCCTCGAGCGGGCCGGCATGACCGGGGAGGCTAACCTGGCCGCCGCCCGGCTCGGCCTGCTGCAGCGCAAGCGGCTGGAACTCGCCCGCGCCCTCGCGTCGCAGCCCAAGCTGCTGCTGCTGGACGAGGTGGCGGGCGGTCTCACCGACCCCGAGGTGGCCCAGCTCGTCGAGATCGTCCGCGGCGTCAACGCCGAAGGCGTCGCGGTGATCTGGATCGAGCACGTGGTGCGCGCGCTGACCGCCGTGGTGAGCCGGCTGATCTGCCTGGCCGGAGGCTCGTTCGTCGGCGACGGCGACCCGGAGACGGTGCTGGCCACCCCGGCCGTCCGTGAGGTCTTCCTCGGCTCCGCGATCACCGCCTCCCTCAGCGGCGGCGCGCTGACCGAGGACGTCACCCCGGGAGACACTCCATGAGCGAGCCGGAGGGGCGCATCGAGGGCGCCCCGGAGACGAGCGAGGCTAACAGAGCGAGCGAGCCCCTCTTGGAGGTCCGGGACCTCACCGTGCACCATGGTCAGCTGCAGGCCCTGGACCGGCTGTCGCTGCGGGTGTTCCCCGGCGAGGTCTACGCGATCATCGGCGCGAACGGAGCGGGCAAGTCGACGCTGCTGCGCACGATCGCCGGGCTGCACCAGCCCACCACCGGGTCGATCCTGTTCGACGGCAAGGACATCACCAAAGTCCGGCCGGAACGCCGGGCCACCAGCGGGATCGTCATGGTGCCGGAAGGCCGGCGGTTGTTCGGGTCGCTCACCGTCGAGGAAAACCTGCAGGTCGGCGCCACGTACGCACGCAAGGGACCGTGGACGATCGAGCGGGTCTACGAGATCTTCGACTGGATGGCGCAGCGCCGGTCCCAGCGCACGGCCCAGCTGTCCGGCGGCGAGCAGCAATCGGTCGCCATCGGCCGGGCGCTCGTCGCCAACCCGCGCGTGCTGCTGCTCGACGAGCTCTCCCTCGGCCTGGCCCCCGTCATCGTGCAGCGCATCTACGCCATGCTGCCGCAGATCCTGGCCAGCGGCCTCACCGTGCTGCTGGTCGAGCAGGACGTGAGCCAGGCCCTGCGAGTGGCCACCCACATCCAGTGCCTCCTTGAAGGCCGCACCACCCTAGAAGGCGTCCCCGCCGACGTCACCCCCGAACAAGTAGAAGCCGCCTACTTCGGCCTGGGGCCAGCGGCCCCAGCCGCCGCCCCCATTGGGGGGCCCGGGGGGCACGGGGGGGCGGGTAGCCCCCCCGTTGGGGGGGTCTGGGGGGGTAATCCCCCCGAGGAAACGGAGCATTTATGGAGTGGGTCAACGACATTATCCAGGGCGTCCTGACCGGGGGGCTGTACGCGCTGTTCGCGTGCGGGCTCTCATTGATGTTCGGGGTCATGAAGGTCGTCAACCTGGCGCATGGCGACCTCGCGGTGGTCGGCGGCTACGTGGCGCTGGGCGTCATCACGGTCACGCACATCCCGGTGCTGTGGTCCTTCCTGATCGTGGTGCCGATCATGGCCTTGGGCGGCTACGTCCTGCAGCGCACGCTCATCCAGGCGGCTCTGGACCGCGGCGTGCTCACCACGCTGATCGTGACGTTCGGGCTGTCGGTGGTGATCGAGAACGCGCTGCTGCAGTTCGTCAACGCCAACAGCCACTCACTCGGGGTCGGCGACTCCATCATCACCAGCTCGTTCTCGGTCGGCTCGCAGATCCAGATCGCCTACCTGCTGGTGCTGATCTTCGCGGTGGCCGTGGTGGTGCTGCTCGGCCTGCAGTACTTCCTGTCCNNTACTCCCAGTTCGCGCCGACCACGGGCACCGACACGATCCTGCTGTTCGCCTTCGCCGCGGTGGTGATCGGCGGCCTCGGCTCGCTGTGGGGCACCTTGCTCGGCGGCGTGGTCCTCGGCGTGGCTCAGCAGATCGGCAGCCAGATCAACGTCTCGGACCAGGTCCTGGCCGGCTACCTCGTCTTCTTGGTCGTGCTGGTCCTGCGGCCGCAGGGCCTCACCACCCGGAGGGCGCAGTCATGAGTGTCGTCACTGAAACCACGGCCCGTTCCGAAAAAAATCTTCGAGTCACCCGGTCGCGCAGGAACGTGGCCTGGACCGGAGTGGGCGCGGTGGTCGTCGTCGTCGTGCTCGCGCTCTTCCCCTACATCGTGTACGCGGGCACCACCACCATCATGGTGCAGGCGTTCATCATCCTCACCCTGGCTAGCATGTGGAACCTGCTGGCCGGCTACGCGGGCCTGGTGTCCGTGGGGCAGCAGGCATTCGTGGGGCTCGGGGCGTACTTCGTGCTGATCCTGGCCCTGCACGGCACGTCGCCGTTCGCCGCGGTCCCGGTCGCGGCCATCGGCTGCGGAGTGGCCGCGCTGCCGCTGTGGTGGCTGGTGTCCCGGCTGCGCAGCGGGTACTTCGCGATCGCCACCTGGGTGCTGGCCGCGACCGTCATGCTCATCATCGAGAAGTTCTCCTCGATCGGCGGCGGCACCGGAATGCCGATGCCGGGTCTGTCCGGGTACAGCCCGACGATCCTCACCGCCGACACTTACTGGGTCGGGCTCGCCGTCACGGTCCTCGCGCTGGCCGCCGTCTACCTGCTGCTGCGCGGCCGCCTCGGCCTGGTGCTCACCGCCATCCGGGACGACGAGGTGGCCGCCCGCAGCTCAGGGGCGCGGGTCGGGCTGGCCCGGCTGCTGGTCTTCGTTGTGGCCGGGATCGGCTGCGGGGCGGCCGGCGGCGTGCTCGCGATCAGCCAGCTCCAGGTGCAGCCTGGAGCGGTGTTCAGTGTGCAGTGGACGGCCGAGATGGCCTTCGCGGTGATCATCGGCGGGCTCGGCACGATCGAGGGGCCGATCCTGGGCACCGCGGTGTACATCGTGCTGCAGCAGACGCTGGCCTCCTACAACGCCTGGTACCTGATCGTTCTCGGGCTGGTGGCCATCATCATCGCCCTGTTCGCGCGCCGCGGACTGTGGGGACTTATCGACGATCACCTGCACGTCCGGCTGTTCCCGGTTGGATACTGGCTCTGGGCCCCGGGCAGCAGCCGAGGTGGCCTGGGCCTGCGCCGGCGCGCCCGGCGCACGCTGAGCTGAGCGACGGCGGGGGGGTGACGGCGGGGGCCGGGGGCGGGCGGGAGAATGAAGGCGTGCTCCTTGCTGAGATCGCCGAGGTGTCGCGGACCGTGGCTACGACCAGCGCCCGGCTCGCCAAGATCGAGGCGCTCGCGGCGGCGCTGCGCCAGGTGCAGTCGCTCGAGGTGCCGATTGCCGTCGCGTACCTGTCCGGAGAGCTGCCGCAGCGCCAGATCGGCGTCGGCTGGGCCACGCTGCGGGGCGGGTTCGCCCCGGCGGCCGCCCCCACGCTGACCCTGGGCGAGGTGGACTCCGGCTTGTCCGCCATCGGGGCGATCTCGGGTCCAGGCTCGACGGCGGCGCGGAAGGCGCTCGTCAGCGAGTTGTTCGGCCGGGCTACCGAGACCGAGCAGCAGTTCCTTTACGGCCTGCTGTCCGGGGAGCTCCGGCAGGGGGCGCTGGAGGGAGTGATGACCGAGGCGGTCGCCCGCGCGGCCGGCGTGCCCGTCGCGGAGGTGCGCCGGGCCATGATGCTGCGCGGCTCGCTCGGGGCGGTCGCCGCGGCCGCGGTGGCGGGCGGCCGTGACGCGCTGCAGGCCTTCGGGCTCGAGGTCGGCCGTCCGGTGCGGCCGATGCTCGCCGCCAGCGCGCCGGACATCGCCGGGGCACTGGCCAAGGTCGCCGGCGACGCGCGGGTGCCGGCACCGGGCGCCGATCCGGCGGAGTACGCAGTGGAGTGCGCCGTGGAGTGGAAGCTCGACGGCATCAGGATCCAGGCCCACCTGGCCGACGGCAGCGTCCGCCTGTTCACCAGGACGCTCGATGAGATCACCGGCAGGCTCCCCGACGTCGTGGCGGCCCTGGCCAAGCTGCCGGTCCGCGCGGCGGTCTTCGACGGCGAGGTGATCGCGCTGCGCGGCGACGGCAGGCCGCTGCCGTTCCAGGACACCGCGGCCCGCACCGCCCGCCAGGACGCGGACCCCGGTACCCCGGCCGTCCCGCTGTCGGTGTTCCTGTTCGACGTGTTGCATCTGGAGGGGGCGGACCTGATCGACCTGCCCGACTGGCGACGGCACGCCGAGCTGGCCTGGGCCGTGCCGCCCGAGCTGCTCATGCCCCGCCTGGTCACCGGCTCGGTCACCGAAGCGGTGGAGTTCTTCCGCGACGCGATCTCCCGCGGGCACGAAGGCGTCGTGGTCAAGTCGCTGGATGCCCCCTACGCGGCGGGCCGCCGGGGCTCCGGCTGGATCAAGGTCAAGCCGCGGCACACCCTGGACCTGGTGGTGCTCGCCGTCGAATGGGGGCACGGGCGCCGCCGCGGCTGGCTGTCCAACCTGCACCTGGGTGCCCGTGACCCGGATACCGGCGGCTTCGTCATGCTGGGCAAGACGTTCAAGGGGCTGACCGATGAGCTGCTGAGGTGGCAGACCGAACGGCTCCTCGCGCTGGAGGACCACCGCGATTCCTACACCGTGTACGTACGGCCCGAGCTCGTGGTCGAGATCGCCTTCGACGGCGTCCAGCGCAGCCCTCGCTACCCCGGCGGGCTAGCCTTGCGGTTCGCCCGCGTGCTGCGCTACCGCGACGACAAGACCGCCGCCGAGGCCGACACCATCGACACCGTCCGGGACCTGGGGCCGGACGCCCCGGGCGCGTTATTTCTTCTTGGGCCGCTTGGCGTTGCCGCCGCGGAACGCGGCCGGGATGTTGCCCGGCGCGGAGGGCGGGAAGTTCAGCCCCGGGGGCAGGTTAGCGAGCCCGTCGGCCAGGTTCTCGGGGAAGCCTTCGGGCAGCCCGCCCAGGCCGCCCGCCCCGCCGAGGGCGGCCAGGCCGTTCGCGGCCGCGGCACCCGGCTCCTGGGTGCCCGCGCCGCGCGCGATCTCGGCGGCGCGCCGCGGGTCGCCGCTGCGCGGTGCGGCCTTCTTCTTGCCCTTCTTGCGGGCGGACTTCGTCGCCGCCCGCCGGGCCGCGCCCATGCCGGGCATCGCGGGCATCCCCGGCATGCCGCCGCTGAACATCGCCTTCATCTGCTTCTGGCCCTCGAAGAAGTTCGTGACCAGCTGCGAGACCTCGCCGACGGCGACTCCGGACCCGTTGGCGATACGCGCCCGCCGGGAGCCGTTGATGATCTTGGGGCTGCGGCGTTCCTCGGGCGTCATGGACCGGACGATCGCCTCCGCGCGGTCCAGGTCCTTGTCGTTGACCTGGTCGAGCAGGGCCTTGTTCTTCTGCGCCCCCGGCAGCATGCCGAGCAGGTTGCCGATCGGGCCCAGCTTGCGCACCATCGACAGCTGCTCGACGAAATCCTCGAGGGTGAAGCCCTCGCCGGAGGCCAGCCGCCCGGCCAGCGACGCGGTCTGATCGGCGTCAAAGGTCTTCTCGGCCTGCTCGATCAGGGTGAGGATGTCACCCATGTCCAGGATCCGCGACGCCATCCGGTCCGGATGGAACTGGTCGAAGTCCTCGAGCTTCTCCCCCGAGGACGCGAACATGATCGGACGGCCGGTCAGCTCCACGATGGANNAACAAGATCTCGTCCGGCTGGGTGGCGTCCCTGATCGCGACGGCCTGCGCCATCATCTCGGCATCGACGCCCGTCCGGCCCGCGGTGTCGATGATGACCATGTTCTGCTGGCGGCGCCTGGCCTCCTCCAGCGAGTCGCGCGCCGCGACCACCGGATCGCCGACGCCGTTGCCGGGGAACGGCGCGTAGACCGGGACGCCCGCCCGCTCGCCCACCACCTGAAGCTGCTGGACCGCGTTGGGCCGCTGCAGGTCGGCGGCGACCAGCATCGGGGTGTTGCCCTGCGCCTTGAGCCACAACGCGAGCTTGGCCGCCAGGGTGGTCTTACCTGAGCCCTGCAGGCCGGCCAGCAGGATCACGGTCGGCGGCACCTTGGCGAACCGCAGCCGCCGCGTCTCGCCGCCCAGGATGCCGACGAGTTCCTCGTGGACGATCTTGATGACCTGCTGGGCCGGGTTCAGCGCGGCGGAGACTTCCTCGCTGCCGGCGCGCTCCTTGATCCGGGTGATGAACTGCCGGACCACGGGCAGCGCGACGTCCGCCTCGAGCAGGGCGATCCGGATTTCCCTGGCGGTCGCGTCAATGTCGGCCGGGGACAGACGTCCGCGACCGCGCAAGGAGGAAAAAACCTGCGTCAGCCGGTCAGATAGGGTGTCGAACACGTCACCAGGTTACCGAACGGTCCGTGGTACCCGGGTCCGGTCAGGCCCGCGCATCCCGGTTATTCGGCCGGTTATTCTGCCGGGGTCGCCGATCGGAGTTAAATCTCCGAGCGCGGCCAGCACGGAGTGCACGGTCGCGCGGCGCAGATCGTCGGCGGCCAGCGGCTTGCCGTCGCCGTCGGTCACGTAGAAGACGTCGACGACCTCGGCCCCCAGGGTCTCCACCCGGGCCGCCCGCACGTCCAGGCCGCATTCACCCAGGGCCCGCCCGACCCGCCACAGCAGCCCCGGCGCGTCGTGCGCTCGCACTTCCACCACCGTCGCGGTCTCCGACGCGTCGTCGACCAGGGTCACCTTGGGCGCCGGAATCGCGGCCCCGCGGGGCCGGACGGCGCGCGCGCGGCGGTCAAGGCGGTCCTCGACATCCAGCCGTCCCAGCAGCATCCGGCGCAGGTCCGCGGCCACCAGCGTGGCGTCGGGCGGGTCGCCGTACTCGGGCTCCACGTCGAAGACGGTGACGGCGATGTTCCCGACCGATGTCGCGTTCGCGCTGCGTACCGCCAGCCGGTGCGAGGCCAGCACCCCCGCGGCGCGCCACAGCAGGCCCGGCCGGTCCGGAGCGACCACGGTCACCTCGGACCCGCGTACCGTCGCCGCCGGGTCGCCGGCGGCGGCCAGCGCCAGCTGATCGGCGCGCAGCGGCGCGGGCCCGGGCATCGGCTCGCCGTCGAGCACCGTCTCCACCCGGCGCACCAGGTCAGCGACCAGGGTGGCCTTCCAGTCNNTCGGCGATGGCCAGGGCATGCAGCAGTTCGAGCAGGGCACGGCTGCGCACGGCCGTAGCGACCTGCTTCACGGTGACCGGGTCGTCCAGGTCGCGCCGGGTCGCCACCATGGGCAGCAGCAGGTGCAACCGGACGGCCGAGGCGACCAGGTCCACGTCCGCGGCCGGCAGGCCCATCCGCCGGCCCACGTCCCGGGCCACGACCTCGCCGGTGACGCTGTGATCACCCGGCCAGCCCTTGCCGATATCGTGCAGCAGCGCCGCGAGCAGCAGCAGGTCGGGCCGGGCTACCTCGCGGGTCAGCGTGGCGGCGTGCGCGGCCGCCTCCGCTAGGTGGCGGTCCACCGTGAACGTGTGCAGCGGGTTGCGCTGCGGCCGGTTCCTGACCCGCTCCCAGTCCGGGATCAGCGCGGTCACCAGGCCCTCGGTGTCCAGGGCCTCCCACACGCTGACCGCGGCGTGCCCGGCCCCGAGCAGCGCGAGCAGCGAATCACGGGCGGCGGCGGGCCAGGGGACGGGCAACGGGGGGCATTCGGTCAGCCGGTCCAGGGTGCGCGGCGCCAGCGGCAGGCCGGCCTGCGCGGCGGCGGCGGACGCGCGCAGGACGAGCGCCGGATCGCGGGCCGGATCGGC
>PMOU01000597.1:11337-15610 GCA_003161205.1 Actinomycetota bacterium
CCGAGCGCGCGGGCCACCTCGTCCTGTTCCTCCAGGACAAGCCGGTCCAGGCGGCGCCCGGTGACCTCGTGCAGCGCGTGCCTGGCGTCCAGTATCTGCTCATAAGCGGTGCGGACCTTGGGTCCCGGCGCGGGCGCCACCCACGCGGCCGCCACCGCCTGGATCGCGTGCACGTCGCGCAGGCCGCCCCGGGCCTCCTTCAGGTCGGGCTCGAGCAGGAAGGCCAGCTCGCCGAAGGTCCTGGTCCGTTCGTCGTGAGCTTCGTGCAGCTCGGCCAGCCGCGTGGGCGCGGCCGACCGCCAGTCCTCCAGGGCTCCGGCCCGGAGCCGTTCGGTAAGTTCCGGGTCCCCGGCCACGTGCCGGGCGGAGAGCAGCCCGAGGGCGACCTTCAGGTCGGACCGGGCCACTCTCCTGGCCTGCGGGACCGTGCGCACGGCATGATCGAGCTCCGCACCGGAATCCCAGATGGGATACCAGATCCGGTCGGCGATCGCCGCGATGTCGTCGCGGCCACCGTGCAGCAGCAGCACGTCCAGGTCGCTGCGCGGCAGCAGTTCCTTGCGCCCGTACCCGCCCACGGCCACCAGGGCCACTCCGGGTTCGGCGCCGAGGAGTTCCGCCAGCCACCGGTCGACCTGCGTAGTCCGGCGAGCACGATCCGCAGCAAACGTAGTCATGGCTTGCACGCGTCCCCCGGACCGCTCATAAGATGCGGATCAGATCGCGTCCGGCCCGCGTTCTCCGGTCCGGACCCGGACGATGGTCTCCACCGGAACCGACCAGACCTTCCCGTCACCGATCCGTCCGGTCTGCGCCGCCTTGACCACCACCCCGATCAGGTCATCGACGTCCTCGTCCTCGCACAGGACCTCGACGCGGACCTTCGGCACCAGGTCGACCTGGTACTCGGCGCCGCGGTACACCTCCGTGTGGCCACGCTGCCTGCCGTACCCGCTCGCTTCAGTGACGGTCAGGCCATGGACGCCGAACGCCTGCAAGGCGGCCTTGACGTCGTCCAGTTTGAACGGCTTGATGACAGCAGTGATGAGCTTCATCTGAGGTGTCCCTTCGGAGTCCTGTACCGACGATCGGATGCTGACGTTTCACCGGACATTCCGGTGTGTGTCGGCAAGGTGAAACACCGGTGCTGTCCGTTACAAGCATATTTCCGAATCGGACGGCCTTAGTCCGTCACCGGATTCAGCAGTTGGTCACCGGATTCAGCCGTCCGTCACCGGATTCAGCGGTCGGTCACGGATTCAGCCGAGGATGGCGTCCACGAACGCGCCCGGGTCGAACGGAGCCAGATCATCAGGACCCTCACCAAGGCCGACGAGCTTGACCGGAACGCCGAGCTCGCGCTGCACGGCGATGACGATCCCGCCCTTGGCCGTGCCGTCGAGCTTGGTCAGCACGACACCGGTGACGTCGACCACCTCGCCGAAGACCCTGGCCTGCCGGAGTCCGTTCTGCCCGGTCGTCGCGTCCAGGACGAGCAGCACCTCATCGACCGGGGTCTTCTTCTCCACCACGCGCTTGACCTTGCCGAGCTCGTCCATCAACCCGACCTTGGTGTGCAGCCGGCCGGCGGTGTCCACCACCACCACGTCGACGCCTTTCGCGATGCCCTCGCTGACCGCCTCGAACGCCACGCTGGCCGGGTCGGCGCCATCCCGGTCGGCTCGCACCGTCTCGGCGCCGACCCGCTCGCCCCACGTCTGCAGCTGGTCAGCCGCGGCCGCGCGGAAGGTGTCAGCGGCCCCGAGCAGGACGGTGTGGCCGTCCCCGATCAGAGCCCGGGCCAGCTTCCCGCAGGTCGTCGTCTTACCGGTACCGTTCACGCCGACCATGAGCACCACCGCGGGCATCCCGCCATGCGGCGTGGTACGCAGCGACCGGTCCGTGTCCTCGCCCAGCTGGCCGAGCAGTTCGGCCTTGAGCAGTTCGCGCACCTCGGCAGGCCCGCGGACGCCGAGGACCTTGACCTTGGTGCGCAGGTCTTCCACCATCAGCCGGGCCGGCGCCACGCCGACGTCGGCCGTGATGAGCACCTCTTCGATCTCATCCCAGGTCTCGTCGTCGAGCCGGTCCCGGGACAGCAGCCCGAGCAGCGCCGACCCCAGCCCGCTCTGCGACCGGGCCAGGCGGGCCCGCAGCCGCACCATCCGTCCCGCGGACGGCGGCGGCCGCTCCAGGTCGAGTACGCCGGTCGCGGCCGGCTGCGGGGTCGCCGGCGCGGTCTCAGCAGCCGTGGCCGCCTCACCCCCGCCGCCGCCTGGTACGGGCGGCTGGGCCTGGGGTGTCGCCGACGGCTGGCTGGGCGCCGCGGTCGCGCCGCGGCCCCGGCGCGGACGCACGAACAACAGCCATCCGCCGGTCACGACGGCCAGGACAGCGATGACAATGATCAGGATTACGTATTCCATCAGGCTCACAGTCTCCCAGACCCCGCTACGTGCGGCATCCCGCGGGGGTCGGGCCGCATTGGTCTCCCCGCGCCCTCAACAGCACCGGGTCGCCCGCCAATTTACCGTCGGCTCGAAGCCTTGCCTGTGACGCAAGGTACCTGTGTGGCTAAAAAGACTTCGCCTGGCGGCCGGGAGCACAAAGTTCGGGGAGGATTTGGGCTCCCGGGAGTCTTTTGTGCACCATGGTCCACCAAACACTCCCACGAGCCCGAATGCTCCCCGGAAAGTGTGGGGACGGGACGGGACGGGACGGTCGGCTGGGGCTAGGCGGGCTGGCGGGTGGCTAGGGGCTGGCTGATGACGGCGGAGACGCCGTCGCCGCGCATGGTGATGCCGTAGAGGGCGTCGGCGGCTTCCATCGTCCGGCGCTGGTGGGTGATCACGATGAGCTGGGAGCTCTCCCGCAGTTCCTCGAAGACCGTGAGCAGCCGCTGCAGGTTAGTGTCGTCCAGGGCCGCCTCCACCTCGTCGAGCACGTAGAACGGCGAGGGGCGGGCCTTGAAGATCGCGAACAGGTAGGCGATCGCGGTCAGCGAACGTTCGCCGCCGGACAGCAGCGACAGCCGCTTGACCTTCTTGCCGGGCGGGCGCGCCTCGATCTCGATGCCGGTGGCCAGCATGTCGTCCGGCTCGGTCAGCACCAGATTGCCTTCCCCGCCCGGGAACAGGCGGCCGAACAGCTGCTCGAACTCCCGTGCGGTGTCGGCGTAGGCGGACGCGAACACCTCCTGCACCCGGTCATCGACCTCCTTGACCACGGTGAGCAGGTCCCGCCGGGTCTTGCGGAGATCGTCGAGCTGGGTGGCCAGGAACGTGTGCCGTTCGGTGAGAGCCTCGTACTCCTCCAGGGCCAGCGGGTTGACCTTGCCGAGCCGGTCCAGCTGGCGCTGGGCGTCGGCGGCCCGGCGCTCGGCCGCGGTCCGGTCATAACGCGACGGCAGGGCGGCCTCGTCGCCGATCACCGGCACGGGCACGTCGGGCCCGTACTCGGCCACCAGGGCATCCGCCTCGACGCCGAACTCGTCGATGGCGTGCTCGGCCAGCTGAGCCAGGCGCAGCCGGTGCTCGGCCCGGGCGATCTCGGTGCCATGCGCGGTGTTCACCACGGTGTCGAGATCGGCGGTGAGCTCACGGACCCGGACCCGGACCGCCTTCAGCTCGGTGGCGCCGCCGGCGTTCGCGGCCTGCGCCTCGCCGCGCCGGGCCAGCGCCTGGGTCACCGACTGCTCCGCCGCCTCCACCGCGCTAGCGGCCCCGATCGCCACCGCGCGAGCCACGGCGGCCTGGGCGGTCCGCTGCCGGCGCCGCTGCGCCGCTTGCTGGCGGGTGGTGCGCTCGGCGGCCGCCGTGGCGGCCAGGGAGTCCGCCCGGCCGGCGATCGAGCGCAGCCGTTCTTCCGCCGTCCTGACCTCGAGCCGGGCTTCCATCTCGGCGTTGCGCGCGGCGGTGCAGCGGGCCGCGAGGTCCTCCCGGCGCTCGTCGGCCTCGTCCTGCGGCTCGGACGGCTCCTCTACCGCGGTCTCGGCATCGGCGAGGTCACTCCTGAGCTGCTCCAGCTTGGCCAGGTCCTTCTCGGCCGCCAGCTGGGCCGACAGCAGAGCCGCATCCAGCCGGCCGGCCTCATCCCGGGCGGCCCGGGCCGCGCCCGCGAGCCGGCCGAGCCGTCCGGAGATCTCCGCGGCGGCCGCGTCCGCCTCCTGCCTGCGCGCCAGCGTTTCCGCGACCGACTGCCGGGCGTCCTCCTCGGCCTCCGTCGCCGCCGCGAGCTGCCCGGCCGCCTCGTCGCACCGCCGCTCGGCTTCGGC
>PMOU01000647.1 GCA_003161205.1 Actinomycetota bacterium
TCCGGGTCTTCGAACACGTAGCTGGTGGTCTGGAAAATCGGCACCGCGCGGGCGCCCGTGTTCGGGTCGGGCCGCTGCCCGGCGTGCAGTTGCCGCGTTTCGAATCCGAACTCGCGTGTTTCCTCGCTGCGGAAACCATTGTCAGTCATCGGAGCCTCTTCCGTGCGGTCACCCGAGGTCCCTGGCGCCGGCCAGGCTGTGCTGGCCCAGGAACTGGCGGATGATGGGCGTCTGCCGCGCTTCTTCGAGCAGGAAGCAGTCGTGGCCGTAGGGCGCCTCGATCACATGGCACTCGGCCGGCTTGCCGAGCGCGGTGAGCGCGTCGGCCACCTCAATCGACGCGGACGGCGGGTAGAGCCAGTCGGAGCTGAACGCGATCAGCAGCGTCCGCGCGGACACCCGTTCCAACGCCCGCGCGAGCGAACCGCCGCCGTACTGCCGCGCGAGATCGAAGTAGGTCAGCGCGCGTGAGGTGTAGAGGTAGGTGTTGGCGTCGAAGCGCTTGACAAACGAGTCGGCCTGGTGCCGCAAGTAGCTCTCGACCTCGAACTCCGGCTCGGTGATCGTGTAGCGGATGTCGTCGGCGAACTGGAGCCGCCGGCCGAACTTGTCCGCGAGCGCCTGCGCGGACAGGTACGTGACGTGCCCGACCATCCGGGCCACGCCCATCCCGGCGTCGGGGGTGCGGCCGGTGCCGTAGTAGCGGCCGCCCTGCCACGCCGGATCGCGCATGATCGCGTCGCGCGCGATCGAGTTCCAGGCCATGCCCTGCGGGTGCAGGGCGTGCGTGCTGGCGATCACCACGACGGCATCGACCTGATCGGGAAACAGGATCGCCCACTCGAACGCCTGCATCCCGCCGAGTGAGCCGCCGGCCACCGCGGCGAGCCGCCCGATGCCGAGCGCGTTAAGAAACGCCCGTTCGGTCCGTACCATGTCCGCGACCGTGACTACGGGGAAGTCCGGTCCGTACGGCCGGCCGGTCGCCGGGTCGGTCGATGACGGCCCGGTCGTCCCGCGGCAGCCGCCGAGCAGGTTTGTCGAGACGACGAAGAAACGGTCGGTGTCGAACGCCTTGCCGGGACCGATCATCCCGTCCCACCAGCCGAGTCCCCGGCGGGCCGCGCCGTCGCGATCCTCGGCCGCGAAGCCGTCGCGGGTGCTCTCGGGTGGCGGTGTCTTGGCGAAGCCGGCCGCATGAGCGTCACCGCTGAGCGCGTGGCAGACCAGGATGACGTTGTCGCGCTGGGCCGACAGCATGCCGTAGGTCTCGTACGCCACCCGGATCGGGTGGAGCTCCCGCCCGCAGTCGAGCCGCACCGGCTCGGGCAGGTCGAGATACCGCGTTTCGGCCGTACCGACCGAGCCGGCCGCGAGCGTCTGGGCGGGCTCTGCCATGTGGGCTATCTTAGCTGGTCCAAGGCAGTATATTGTCTATAGTTCCTATAGGAAATAGGAAAAGGTAGGCGGGAGCGTATCAACCGATATGACTACCGTCACCGACACGTAGGGAACTAGCAGAGCAAAGCGAGAGGTATCGACCGATATGACTACGGTTACCAACGGCGTTAACGTCAAGGCGCTGCTCGACGCGCGCGAAGTGCTCAAGGGCGCGCCCGAGGCCGCCCAGTTCACCTGGCGCGCGTCCGCCAAGTGGCAGAGCGGCGTGCACAGCACGATCAAGGTCCAGAGCTTCTTCGGCCTGGGCGAGGAGCAGAGCCACAAGCAAGAGTGGACGTTCGAAGCCGACCACCCCGAGGTGTTCGCGGCGGAGGACGACGGCATCACGCCGATCGAGTACCTCCTCGTCGGCCTGGCCAGCTGCCTGACCGGGGGTATCGCGTCCGTCGCGGAGAACCGCGGCATCCAGCTGCGCTCGGTCGAGTCCACGGTCGAGGGCGGGCACGACATCCGCGGCATCCTCGGGGCTGACTCCGACGTCCGCAACGGCTACAACGACATCAAGGTGACGTTCAACATCGACGCTGACGCATCGCGGGAGGACATTGAAGCGCTGGTCGCCCAGTCCCAGAAGCGCTCGGCTGTCTACGACGCGCTCACCAACCCGACGAACGTCATCGTCGAAGTCGCTTAAGCGAAGCGGCTAGCACTGAGCGGCCACGCGGCGGCTTGTCCGACGCGCGCGCTCCGACTAGCACGGAGGGTTAGGTCATCGAACGCGTAACCACGGTGGTCATCGGCGCGGGGCACGCCGGCCTCGCCGCCAGCCGTTTTCTTAGCGAACGGTCGATCGACCACATCGTGCTCGAGCGCGGCGAGGTGGCGAACTCCTGGCGGCGCGAGCGCTGGGATTCGCTGCGGCTGCTCACTCCCAACTGGCAAAGCCGCCTGCCGGGCCTTCACTATGAAGGCCCGGACCCCGACGGCTACATGACGGTGGGGGAAGTCGTCGCGTTCATCGAGCGCTTCGCCGCGCTCTCGCGCGCTCCGGTCCGGACCGGGGCGGCCGTTACATCGGTCCGGCGCGCCGGCGGCGGGTACCAGGTGACGACGGCGGGCGGCGAGCTTGCCTGCCGGACCGTGGTCATCGCCAGCGGCGCCTGCAACCAGCCGTCGGTGCCGCCGTTCTCCGCCGCGGTGCCGGCGTCAGTCGAACAGCTGACACCGTTCGACTACCGTTCCCCGGCCAAGCTCCCCGACGGTGGCGTGCTCGTCGTGGGAGCGTCGGCGACCGGCGTGCAGCTGGCCGCCGAGCTGCAGCAGTCGGGCCGGCCGGTGACCCTGTCGGTGGGGGAGCACACCCGCATGCCGCGCACCTACCGCGGTCGCGATGTGCTGTGGTGGATGGACAAGGCGGGCGTGTGGGACCAGCGGTACGACGAGGTCGAGGATCTCACCCG
The DNA here is from genome assembly GCA_003161205.1 of Actinomycetota bacterium. Next base: position 2,862 of record PMOU01000647.1, read on the forward strand.
GGCCCGGCGGCTGCCCTCGCCGCAGCTGGTCGGAACGCCCGAGCACCGGACGCTCGATCTCAACGCGCTCACCTCCATGGGCGTCGAGCTGATCGGCCGCTGGGCGATGGTCCGCGATGGCCACGCGCTATTCTCCGGCGGCTTGCGCAACGTGTTCTCCCTCGCGGACCTCAAGCTGGGCCGGCTGCTGGACACGTTCGACGAATGGGCCCTCACGAGCGGGCGTGACGCGGAGTTCGACGCGCCGGAGCGTTCGGCGCCGACCCGCGTGCCCGCTTCGGCGCGGCTGCAGCTCGACCTGGGCCGGGGCGAGATCCGCACGATCATCTGGGCGACGGGCTTCCGGCCCGGTTACGGGTGGCTCGACGTGCCCGTCCTCGACGCCAAGGGCCAGCTGCGCCACGAGGGCGGCGTGGTCGACAGCCCGGGGCTGTACGCGCTGGGGCTGCCCGTGCTGCGCCGGCGCAGGTCCACGTTCATCTGCGGCATCGAGGACGACGCGCGCGCGGTGATCGATCACCTCGCCGGGTACGTGTCCGCCGGCGGGTAATCTTCCCCGCGCTCGACTACCCGGCCGGCGGGATCCGCTCGGGGTCGGGCCGGTAGGCGCGGACGTTGCGGCGGGCGCGGATGGCGTCCCAGGTTTCCACGGCAGGGTCCTCCTCCTCGGTGAGGCATATCCAATTTTTCCGATGGGGATACTCTACAAACCGGTCGGCTTATTACTGCGGGAGGCGCCCTCGTCCCGCAGTTCCTGGAGCGTCTGGACCGTATGGTTCTCCGCCAGCGTGGCCCGGCTCGGGGACATGTGCACCTGGACCAGATCCAGGTGATCCGCCCCCCGCAGCTCCATGGCGCCGTACCCGAGGATGGTCACGTCCGTC
>PMOU01000265.1:0-988 GCA_003161205.1 Actinomycetota bacterium
CGGCCAGCACGGCGGCCAGCCGGCCCCGGGTTTGCGCTTCCCTGACCGGCGTGTGCTCATTGTCGATCCGCGCGCTGTCCGCTACCGAACGCGCCAGTACCCGCATATCGGTCGACGCTCGCTCCAGCGTGTCGACGCCGTCCCGCAGCCCAGCGGCCGGGTCACCGGACCTGATCCGCCGGGGGTTGAGCCGGACGCTCTCCTCGGCCTGGCTGAGCGCCTCGTCCACCCGCTCGATCTCACCGCGTAGTTCCCGGGTGCGGTCCAGCCACTCCGTCGCGCGCTTCGGATCGGGCGCTTCGGCCAGGCCGTCCGCCATCGCGCCGAGCAGGTCGGCCATCTGGCGGCTCAGCTCGCCGACGGCGTCCTTGGCCGGCTGCACCCGCAGCGGGGCGAAGATCAGCTCGGCTGCCAGCCCGGCCGCAGCGCCGACCAGCGTCTCGGTGATGCGGCTGGCCGCGGCCGCGTGCGTGTCGACCGAGAAGATCAGCATGGCGCTGATCGGCACCTCCAGGATGTCCTCGCGCAGCCGCAGGATCAGGCCGAGCACGAGCGCGCCCGCGATGAGCAAGCCGAGTACCCACCAGCTGAACGAGGGATCTGACGAACGAGGAAACCCTTCATGAGCTGCACCGTAGGACTAGTAAGGACGCGAAACAGGCATAGCTCTACCCAAGAGCAAAACGCCCGCTAGTCCAACACGCACCCCGGCCAGCTATTCCCCGCGCCCGGTAAAAATCCCAACTCTACGCCCAGCTCGCGGATACCAGCAGGATCGCGACCGGCACGACCACCAGGCCCGCCAGCGCCCACACCAGCCCGAACGCCTGCGCGACCAGCCCCACCGCCAGCGGTCCCAGCCCGCCCGCCAGCCCCGCCGCACTGCTCAGCGTCACCGCCACCGAACTGCGCCCCGGCAGGCTCCGGTACAGCCGGGCTTGCAGCAGCGGGTACCACGGTGCCGTCGCGGCGCTCAGCCCGGCCAGCA
>PMOU01000265.1:1041-3693 GCA_003161205.1 Actinomycetota bacterium
AGGTGCGCGACGTCCACCAGGTAGAGCCCAAGGAACCCGGTGAACACGTCCACCAGCAGGTCCGCGACCTGGAGCAGCACCAGCCACCGCAGCACGCCCCCATCCCGCGCCGCCGCGATAACCTCCCGCCCCCGCGCCGACCACCCCTCCCCNNCCGGCCCGGCTACCTGCGCGGGGGTGGCCGCCATCCCGAGCGGGCCCCGCAGGCAGATGCCCAGCCAGGCGACGGCGGCCACCCCGGCCAGGATGAGGTAGGCGTCCCGCCAGTCCCCGCCGCTGGCCAGCACCGCCGTCACCAGCAGCGGCCCGGCCACCGCGCCTGTCGATCCCGCCAGGTCCCAGCGCGCCATGACCTGGGCTTGCCGGTCCGGCGCGGTGTCCATGAGTTCGGCCTGGGTGAGCGACACGAACGCGCCAGAGGCCGGGTAGAAGGCGATGAAGGCACACAGCAGCGCAGCGAAGGACCGCGCCGTGGCCACGCCGGCCAGGGTGAGCACGAAGATGACACCGCCGCCGAGCACGGCCGCCCGGCGCCGTCGTCCCTGGCCGGCCAGAACCCCGAGCGGCAGCTCGAGCAATCCGCCGGCCAGCAGCGGCACCGAGGCCAGCAGCCCTATCTGCCCGTAACTCAGCCCCAGATCATGCCGGATAAGCGGAAGCGCGGCGCTCTTGGCGCCATCAACAAGCTCGTCGGCCAGCTCGACCGCGAGCGCCACCGCTAGTACCGAAAGCGCAGGCCGTCAGCGTCAAGTGAAACCCATGCTGGAAATCGTACGCCGCCCGTGCCTCGTCACGGTACGGCACCGCGCCTGTCGCGGCCGCGGTTCTCGGTGCGCCAGACCACACGCAGGCCCGACCAGTCGTCGTCGATGGCGGCTACCTTGACGTCGACCAGCCCGAGCGGGAGCGCATGGGTGCGGATGACGTTGTCGGTGATGTCGCTGCGGTGGCCGGCTGCCCGCCGTGGCCAGGCGACCCAGAGCGCGCCCGCGGGATAGATGCGCCGCGCGAGCCCATCGAGCTGCCCGGCGATGTCGCCCGCACTGGTAAAGAAGGCGATGATCACGTCGGCCCGGCCGTCGTCATCCGCGCCCGTCAGCCCGGCCGGCGGGTCAGTCAGGGCCCAGCCGGGTGGAGGATGGTGCAGATGGACCCGCTGTTCCGGCTTGAGCCCCAGCTTGGCCGCCTGCGGCCGGCCGGAGTATCCCGCCGTCACCGGGTCGCCAGCGATGAGTTCACGGTCCCGCCTGCGTCTATCCCACGGGTGCGAATCGGTCCCATGGACAGGAGCATGACATGTTCGAGAACACCACGGCGTTCAGCGGGTTCGCTGTCGACGACATTGAGACGGCGAAGAAGTTCTACGGCGAGACGCTCGGCCTGAGGACCTCCGAGCGGTACGGCCTGCTGACCCTGCATCTGGCCGGCGGCCGGGACACCCTGGTCTACCCGAAGCCGGATCACGCGCCCGCCACCTACACGATCCTCAACTTCGCCGTGGATGACATCGACGCGGCCGTCGACGAATTGGTCAGCCGCGGCGTCCAGCTAGAAAAGTACGACGGCATCGGCCAGGACGAGAAGGGCATCAACCGGGCCGGCGGACCCTTCATCGCCTGGTTCAAGGACCCGGCCGGCAACATCCTCGCCGTCCTGCAGGAAGGCTGATCCCTCAGCCCACCCTCCGCCGCCACGATGGACCATTGGTGTTGCNNCTCCCGTACCGGTCGTGCTCCCGCGCCGGGCAGGCTAAACCCGGCAGCTGAGGCCCCGGCACGCACACCCCGCCGCGCATGGCATCAGGCCGGGATCCGCGCCATCAGGGCCTAGCCAGTGGGTGAAACCGGGGGCTTCCCGGATCTGAAAAAGGGGGGCTAACCGTAGTGCCGAGCCGCCGTGCGCGCGCTAATATACTCAGTATGCTACTCGATAGAGTCATGGTATGAGCGTCCGGCATGCCCTGCTGGCGCTGCTGAGCGAGGGCCCCAAATACGGGCTTCAGCTCCGCGAGGAGTTCGAGGCGCGGACCGGGGAGGTCTGGCCGCTGAACGTGGGTCAGGTGTACACGACCCTGCAGCGACTGGAGCGGGACGAGCTGGTCGAGTCCGACGCATCCGAACAGGACAGCCCGCAGAAGGGCTTCCGGATTACCGCGGCCGGGGCCGACGAGCTGGTCCGGTGGCTGCGCACGCCGCCGGACCTGGCCTCGCCGCCCCGGGATGAGCTGGTGATCAAGGTGCTGGTGGCCCTGCGGCTGCCCGGTACGGACGTGCGCGAGGTGATCCAGGTGCATCGCAGGTACCTGGTGGAGCTGATGCAGCAGTGGACCCGGATTAAAGAGTCCGAAGCCGAGTCCGACCTGAACCTGGCCCTGGTGGTGGACGCGGAGCTGTTCCGTCTTGACGCGGTGGTCCGCTGGCTNNCCGCCCGGCCGGCGCCGCCGTCCTTGCCTAAGCGCCGCCGCCGGACCGGAGCAGGCCGATGACAAACCAAGAGACCACGTCAGAACGGGGGCAGTGCGATGAGCCTGCTTGAGATGCGCCACGTATCACGGATCTACGGCCGGGGGGCCAACGAGGTGCAGGCGCTGCACGACATTAACCTCGAGGTCGACGCGGGGATGATGGTGGCGGTGATGGGACCCAGCGGATC
>PMOU01000535.1 GCA_003161205.1 Actinomycetota bacterium
TCGATGGCATGCTGGGCGCCGCAGGTGATCACGACGGTGTCTGCTGCGGCCGTCACCGATCGCGACCGGGCCACCCAGTCGGCGATGGCCCGTCGCAGCCTGATCCTCCCGGCCGGGTCGCCGTATTCCCGATGCTCGGCGGCCACCGCGGCGGCGACGCGGCCGCGCCACAACGCGGCGGGGAACAGCGCGGGGTCCGGGAGGCCTGGCCGCAGATCGAATCGGCAGCCGGACGAGGGCGGCCGGAAGTGCGGAGACCAAGCCGCGAAGCGGGGGCTCGGGCGAAGGGCAGCGACCGGACCGGCCCCCTTGCGCGGCGCCTCGGACGCGGCTGCCACCACGCTGCCGCCGCCGCCGCGTCCCTCGGCGTAGCCCTCGGCCACCAGGCGGCCGTAAGCGGTGGTGACGGTATGCCTGGACACGCCGAGCTCGCCCGCCAGCTGGCGGNNTACAGCTGTCCGGCCAGCGGCTTCCCCGATTCCGGGTCAAGGAACAAGTCCATCCAGCGGGTCTACCACCGCCTTGGTACGGTCAAACAGGGCGATTTTGGACCTCGACGGCAAACCATCTGCACCATATGGTGCTCGTGTGCGGATTGCGCGAGACAGGTTCACCGGCCTTTGTTTCGGCCGAAAGGCTCACCGAGACAACGGGGGCGCGGGTGAACCGGCCGGGAATGGCCCGAAGGATGGCGAGTTACCAGGGGAAACATCCACCGGATCCAGCCCGATGACCCCGCCCCGCCCGGGCGATCTCCCCCCACTGTCCGGGCGGGGCGGCGCTTGGCCCCCCGGGCCGGCGCCTGGCCCCCGGGGCGGCGGCCCCTCCATCTCCCCACCCGCCACCCCCACCCCCTTAACGCGTCCCGTTGGGGAGCCTCCAACGGCGTCGGTGGCTCCCGGATACCTTCTTCCGTACGCGGGGGGCCACCGACCCCCTCGAAACCCGTCCCACTGGGCGCTCCTGCACGGCTAGTCCCAGCGTTCTCAACGGTGGGCGCTCTCGGCCCGGGGGCAAGGAGGTCGGTGTGACCCCGCACCCCGAAGAGAGGGTGTTGTGCCCCACCGACCCCTGGGGCCAGCCCAGCGCGCCGCCGCTGGGCACCGCGCGCCGGTCCGCGGCTACCCCGGCTCCCCTCTTCGGGACCCGGGGGGGCCACCGCGTCGTTAGCGCTCAGGACAGGGACGCCAGGAAGGTGCGCAGCGTGAGCGCGTCGGTAAACAGGTGGCCGGTGATGCCGAGCGCCTCGGCGCCGCGAACATTCGCCTCGCGGTTGTCGATGAACACGGCCTCGCCGGCACTGATGCCCAGGTCGTCCAGCACGTGCCGGTAGATCTCGGGGTGCGGCTTGAGCAGGCCGAGCTCGCCGCTGACATAGCACGCCGCGAAGAAGTCACCGAGCGGGCCATGACGGAAGTAGCTGCCGAAGTCCGGACCCGCGTTGGACAGCAGCGCCAGCTCGGTGCCGCCGGCCTTGAGGTCGGCGAGGACCTCGATGGTGCCCGGGTTGATGGACAGCCAGCTGCGGAAGTCCGCGGCCCACAGCTCATGCACCCGCACTCCGTCCCAGCTGGCGCCGACATCGGCGGCGATCGCCTGCCAGTATGCCGCGACGCCGGCCCGGCCCTGGTCCAGGCCGTCCCGGTGGGCGAAGTAGGCGCGCCAGAACGGCTCGCTGCCGGGACCGACCCCGGCCAGGCCGGTGATCACCTCCCGGTCGGCGGCCGACGGGGTCAACGAGACGACCTCGCCGTAATCGAAGATGACGGTCCGGCCAGGCAGCGAGATGGGCGCACGGGTCACTCAGGGAACGCTACCGTTCGTGCCGCGTGCCGCGTGCCGCGCGCCCGTGCCCGAGTCCGGGCCCGAGCCCGGGCCGTGTGCCTTCCCGCTCTGGTGATTACGGGGCGCTAATCGAGAAACTCGCGGAGGGCGGCGCTGACCAGGTCCGGTGCTTCTTCGGGCAGGAAGTGACCGGTGGGCAGCGCCTCGCCGCGGACGTCGGTGGCGTACTGGCGCCAGACGGCGAGCGGATCGTAACCGCGGCCGACGAATCCCTGCGTCCCCCACAGCACCAGGACCGGGCAGTCGACCCTGCGCCCGGCGGCAAAGCTCTCCTCGTCGTGCACCAGATCGATGCCCGCCGCCGAGCGGTAATCCGCACACGAACCCGCGATCGTCCCCGGGTCACCGAAGCAGCGGATGTAGTCGGCCATCACCTCAGGGTCGAGGCTGGCGCCCTCCCCCAGCAGCGGGCCGGTCAGCGACCGGACCCAGTAGCCCGGGTCGGCGGCGATCAGATGCTCGGGCACGCCGTTCCCGACGGCGAGGAAGAACCAGTGGTAGTACGCCAAGGCCATGTCTCGTGTCACGTTGCCCAGGACATGGCGGGTCGGCACGATGTCCAGCACCGCGAGCCTGGTCACGACGTCCGGGTGGTCCAGCACCAGCCGGTGCGCGACCCGGGCACCACGGTCGTGCGCGACCAGCTGGAACGGCCCGAAGCCCAGCTGGCGCATCAGCCCGGCCTGATCTGCGGCCATGGACCGCTTGGAGTACACCAGCCCGGCGGCATCCGGAGCCGGCTTGCCGGAACCGCCGTAACCGCGCAGGTCCGAAAGGACAACCGTATGGTCCCGGGCTAGCACCGGAGCCACGTCGCGCCACATCAGATGGTTCTGCGGATAGCCGTGCAACAGCAGCAACGGCGCGCCTGACCCGGCCACGGCGCAGTTGACGGTCACGCCCCCGACATCCACCCGCCGGTACTCAAAGCCAGGTACCCGCAGCTCAGAGCCTCCTGTGGTGGCACTCGGTCCGGTCATGGCTGTCGCTCCTTCACCAGTGGCACGCCTGGGCCGGCGCGGGCGGCGTCGCCGTGGCGGGCGCCGTCGGCGTCGAGCAGGGAGTGCGGACTTTCGTATTATCTGGGTCGCCACTCCGGACAGTACTGACCGGCGCCGATTAGGAGAATCCCATGTCCCAGCCTCGCAGCCCCCGCGAGGTCTTCCTCGCGCTCGTGAACGGCATCGCCGACGGCAATCCGGACGGGCTGCCCGAACTCTACGCGGAGCAGATCGACGTCGTTCACCCGTTCGACCCGCTGCGCGGCGCTCCGCTGCGCAGTCGCGACGAACTCCGCCAGCGCATGGAGTCACTCGCCGCCCGTCCCCGTCAGCGCCGCCGGGTGGGCAACACCGCGCGCGATGGCGCCCCCGCCGGGACCGACGCGGCGACCTGACCGCCAGCGCCCGGTCGCCCGCCACCGGCCATGACCTGGGCCTGGGCGGTGATGTGGGGTAGAACACCCGTCCCGCCGGGCCAGCGCCGGTTACTACGAAACGTAGTAACATGTCGAACGTGAACGGCGCCGTCCCCACGACGATCATCGTCGCCGGTCTCGCGCTGGCCGGGTACGCGCTGCTGCTGACCGCCCGGAACCGGCGGATGAGCGTCCCCCTGCTCGCCGCGGTCGGCGTCCTGGAGATCCTGCTGCTGGTCGAGGTCGGCCTTATCGTGGCCAAACTCGCCGGCGGTGCGCGCCCGGCCGGGCTGGCTACCCTCATCGGCTACCTGATCGCGGCGCCGCTGGTCCCGCTGGCCGCCGCGTTCTGGGGCCTGATGGAGCGATCCCGGTGGGGTCCCGCGGTCATCGTCGTAGCTGGGCTCGTCGCGGCCGTCCTGATGGTCCGGCTGCATCAGATCTGGCCGGTCATCCATGTCTGAACCGATGGCACCGCCGGAGCCCGCGCCGTCGCCTGAGCCCGCGGCATCGCCGCCCGACTCGACCAGGACAGGCCCGGGACGGCTGCTGGTCGCCGTCTACGCACTCTTTGCCCTCTCCGCCTGCGCCCGGGCCGGAGTGCAGATCGCGACGAAGTTCAGCCATGCTCCGGTCGCCTACTTGCTGTCGGCCTTCGCCGGCGTGGTCTACATCATCGCCACGGTCACCCTCAGCAACGGCAGCCCGACCGCACGCCGGATCGCCCTGCTGTCCTGCTCGATCGAACTCGCCGGCGTGCTGGCGGTCGGTACCTGGAGCCTCGCCGACCCGGCCAGTTTCCCCGACGCCACGGTGTGGTCTGGCTATGGCAGCGGCTACGGCTTCGTCCCGCTCGTCCTTCCCGTTTTCGGCCTGCTCTGGCTACGCCGCTGGATCAGGCGGTCTCGAACCGGGCCAACGACCGTGACGTCAGCGGAAGAGGCAGGCGAACGATAAGGGATCCACGGCCAGCGACTGCGCGGTCAGCCCGCGCTGGGCCAGGAAGGTCTCGAAGCTCGCCCGCTGCTGCGCGGTGGCCCGTTGGGCGGCACGGAGCCGCTCCGGGTCGGCCAGGCTGGGCCGCACCAGGTTAATGGCCCCGCCCAGCTTCGGGTCGGGTTCCGCCCGCAGGCCGTCGGCGCGGGCGAGGCGCCGGTTGAACTCGTCCTGGGATGGCCCCAGGTCCGGCATAACCAGCAACGGGCCGTCCACGCCCAGCTGGTAGGAGCAGTAACTGCCGCCCCAGGGCTGCGCCGCGACCCGGAGGGCGGCGGCGAGCCTGGTCTCGTCAGGAGCCACCGGCACGGCGTCGCGGCCGAGGGCGGGACTGAACGCCCGGTGACCCTCGGCCATGACGGGATGCCCCG
>PMOU01000344.1 GCA_003161205.1 Actinomycetota bacterium
AACACCAGGTCAGGCCGTTCGTCGCGGTCCAGCAGCCAGTCCACGCCGCCCGCCGAGGCCTCGACGCCGCGCTGCCGGGCCCGCTCCAGCCCGTCGGAGGCAGGGTCCACGCCGACCATGTAGCGCACCTCGATGTGCTCGCTGCGCTGCAGCTTGGCCAGCAAGTCCGTGCCGATGTTGCCGGGGCCGACGATCGCGGCCGTTGCCTTGCCCATGTACCTCTCCTCTGCCACTCTCAAACTGTATGCAGTTTAGCGGAAGACGAAGGCCCGCGGCCAGTGGCCCAGCGTGGTGCTACATTCGCTTATCGTGCGCCTGTACCGTGCGCTGGAGGTCATGCCGTGAGCTCTTGGACACCGCAGCGCGTGCTGGACGCGGCAACCGTGATGGAGTGGCGGCCCGATGGTGCCATCGAGGTGGCCACCGATGACTACCGGCTGATCCGCTACCCGGACTGGTCGCTCGATCCCACCTTTCCCGCCGCCCAGATCACCCGGTCGCGCTCCGCCCGTCCCGCCGGTGACCTGATCGACGAGGTCCTCGCGCACGTCCGCGGCTGGGGCCTGCTCGGCGTGGCCTGGTGGGTCTCGGCCGCCAGCGCGCCGCCGGACACCGAGGAACAGCTGCGCGCGCGGGGCGGCAAGCGCATCGACACCGTGCAGCTCCTGGCCCGCGAGCTCATCCCGGGCCTGCCCGAGCTCGGCGTCCCGGCCGACGTCAGCGTCGAGCTGGTCACCGGCGAGCGCGCGTTCCGGGCGGCCTCGATGGTCACCGTGCGGGGCTGGGGCCGGAAGGAGCCGACGCCCGCCGACCTCGCCCGCGACCTGGCCGAAGCCCTCCGCGATGTCGCGGCCTGGACCAACTTCCGCGTGCTGGCCTCGGTCGACGGCGAGCCCGCCTGCACCGGCGGCGCCACGCTGAACGGCGAGGTGGCCCAGCTCTGGGGCGCGGTCACCCTGCCCGGGTTCCGGCATCGCGGCAGCTACCGGGCGGTCCTGGCCGAACGGCTCCGGCTGGCCCGCGACCACGGCGCGGAGCTGGCCCTGGTGAAGGGCCGGATCGAGACCTCGGGACCGATCCTGCTCCGGGCCGGTTTCACCGACTACGGCGAGGAGCGCTGCTACTGGCTCTCACTTTAGGAATTTCTCCGGCCCCGAGTTGTGCGGCCAAGCCCGCTCGTGCTGTCATGCACCCATGACCGAGCTGCGGACCGAAGCCGACAACCTTGAGGCCCTGGGCGAGATCGAGCGCCAGGTGCTCTGGCTCTCCACAGCGATCGTCCACTACGCGAACCGGGTCCGGCCCAACCCGGGCGGCCTGAAGGTCGGCGGCCATCAGGCGTCGTCGGCGTCGATGGTCTCGATCATGACCTCGCTGTGGTTCCGGCACCTGCGCGCGGCCGACCGGGTTTCGGTCAAGCCGCACGCCTCGCCCGTGCTGCACGCGATCAACTACCTGCTCGGCGAGCTCGACGAGTCCTACCTGCCGACGCTCCGCGCGTTCAAAGGCCTGCAGAGCTACCCCAGCCGGGTCAAGGACCCCGATCCGGTCGACTACTCGACCGGATCCGTCGGCATCGGCGCGACCGCCCCGATCTGGGGCGCGATGGCGCGCCGCTACCTGAACGACCGCTTCGCCGGCGACGCTTCGCAAGCCCCGGGCCGCCAGTATTCGCTGCTGGGTGACGCCGAACTCGACGAGGGCGCCGTCTGGGAGGCCATCGTCGATCCCGGCGTGGCCGAGCTGGGCGAGGTCGTCTGGGTCGTCGACGTGAACCGGCAGTCGCTGGACCGGGTCGTCCCCGGCATCGCCGCCGACCGGCTGCGCGGGATGTTCACCGCGGCCGGGTGGCAGGTCATGACGCTGAAGTACGGCCGGCTGCTGGAGGAGCTGTTCGCCCGGGACGGCGGGGACGGGCTGCGGCGGCGGATCGACGCCATGCCCAATCCCGAGTACCAGCGGCTGCTGCGCTGCGACCCGGCCGAGCTGCGCCGCCGGCTGCCCGGGGGCGACGCCTCGGTCGCGAACCTGATCGCCGGCCTGGACGATACCGCCCTGACCCAGGCCATCCGCAATCTCGGCGGGCATGACCTGGCCGCGCTGGACGCCGCCTACGGGGCCGTCGCCGACGACCGGCCCACGATCATCCTGGCCTACACCATCAAGGGCCGCGGCCTGGCCGTCGAGGGCCATCCGCAGAACCACTCGGCCCTGCTGACCACCGAGCAGATCGCCGAGCTCGCGGCCCAGCTGGGCGTCGACGCCGACCGGCCCTGGCAGCGCCCAGCGCCGGACAGCGCGGCGGGCGCGCTGTGCGAGCAGACGGCCCTGCGGCTGCGGCGCCCGCCGGTCCCGCCCCAGGCACCCCCTGAGCTGCCCGCCGACCTGGGCCGCACGCCTACCGGGGTGGCGACGACCCAGGCGGCCCTGGGCCGGTCGCTGCTCGACCTGACCCGGGAGGCCCCCGAGGCGGCCCGGCGGGTGGTGACGGTAAGCCCGGACGTCAGCTCGAGCACGAACCTCGGCGGCTGGGTGAACAAGATCGGCGTGTGGTCGGCCCGCGAGCGGCTGGACTGGTTCGCCGACGACGCCGAGACCATCTTGCACTGGCGGGAGAAGCCGACCGGACAGCACATCGAGCTCGGCATCGCCGAAACCAACCTGGTCGGCCTCCTCGGTGAACTCGGCGCCACCTGGAGCCGCTGGGGCCAGCCGCTGTTCCCGATCGGGGTGCTCTATGACCCGTTCGTCGAGCGCGCGCTCGAGCCGTGGTCGTTCGGCATCTACGCCGGCGGCCAGTCGATCCTGGTGGGCACGCCGTCGGGGGTGAGCCTGGCGCCAGAAGGCGGCGCGCACCAGTCCATCACCACGCCGTCCATCGGGATCGAGCAGCCCGGCTGCGTCAGCTACGAACCCGCGTTCGCTACCGACACCGAGTGGTGCCTGCTGGCCAGCCTGGCCCGGCTGGGCCGGCCCGGCGGGAGTTCGGCCTACCTGCGGCTGTCCACCCGGCCGGTCAGCCAGAAGCTGGCCGATGTGCCCGCCGATCCGGCGGCCAGGGAACGCCGGCGCAGGCAGGTCGTGGCCGGCGCCTACCCGCTGCGGCGCACCGAGCGTCCGGTGGTGACCATCGCCGCGATGGGCGCGGTGGTGCCCGAGGCGCTGGCCGCCGCCGAGCGCCTGGATCAGGCCGGGACCCCCGCCGACGTGGTGGTCGTCACCAGCCCGGGCCTGCTGTTCCGGGCGCTGCGGGCCCGGCAGGGCCTGCAGGCCGACGGCGAGCCCTGGATCCTGGACCAGGCGTTCCCGGCCGCCCGCGCCACGCCCCTGGTCACGGTCCTGGACGGGCACCCGCACACGCTGGCCTTCCTGGCCACCGTCAACCGCGTGCCGCACACCGCCCTGGGCGTCGTGCAGTTCGGCCAGTCTGGCTCGATCGAGGATCTCTACCGCTATAACGGCATCGACACCGAGGCCATTATCCGCGCCGCACTCGATATAGCCAGCTCGTAAAAACCTTTAAAGGCGATTTACCGAACGGGCCGTGGCGCCTGCCCCCGGGAATTCTTCGCTAGCGGCGAAGGGTGAGGCGCCCGGCGCCGACGTCGCTGCTCGCTGGCCCGGTTTCGGTTCCGTGCGGGATCAGGACAAGTGATTCAGCGTGCACGGTAACCATGCCGCGGTCGCCGTCAAGGGAGACTTCGTACAGGTCGCTTTCCCAGCATTCGGTTATGGTCGTGGCGAAAGGAAATATCTTGCCCTTCCATCCTGCTTCATAACGTTTTCCGTCATCCAGGCAGACAAATGCGTCCCTGAGCCTTACCCGGTCGAAGGCATTAAATTTCGGCCGGACATAAGTCTTTCCATTGTGGTGCGTTACCTGGTACTGCCCGGGGATGCGCTCAAGGTCGGTGTTCGCCCATGGCAGGCCAGACGGGCTAGTGGAGTAAATTTCCCGGCCATCGTCCATGCTCACGATGTAGTTGCCGTTGGTCTGCATTTCCCACAGGACCGCGGGCGGCGCGGGATGCAGATAGATAACCGTGCCCTGACTTCCCGCCTGGTAGGTGGGCGGTTCCCCTTTTTCCGCCGCCCCGCTGTCCCGCACCAGGACGCCCTTGCCCGGGTCAAGCTCACCCCAGAAAGGCTTGGCCAGTTTCACCCGGTCGCCCTCGCTGAAACGGTCGCTCACTCTGGCCGGCCCGGGCCTTCCGACGGCGGCGTCCCGCGACCGGTTGGTCGGCGCCGCTGTTTCCTGGGTCTTTTCCGCGACTACAGTAGGAAGATTGCCTGGCCGACGCGAATCTTTGCGTTTCCGGTAATTTACGATCATATAAGTCTCCCGGTATTTCCGCTTAGGTTCTCCCGGCGGCACTACAGGTCGCGCCCGGCGTGCTGCTTTCTCGCTTGAGCAGTCAGTGACTTATAGTAGCTCATCGCGTACAGCCGGTAATGTGAAATGCAAAAGTACATGAATTGACCTGATAGCATCGGCAGCACCCCAACGGCCCCAACTGTCCCATTTAGGGCCGTTTTCCGGGGTATTCGATAGGCGTTACTGACCACAATGAGGAGCCTTAACCATGCAGCTCAGCGCGCGGAACCAGATCCCGGCCCGGGTCACGAGCATCAACTACGGAGAAGCGATCGCCAACGTCGAACTGGACGCCAACGGCTCGCGCCTGGTGTCCTCCATCACGGTGGAGGCGGTCAAGCAGCTCGGCTTGGCCGAAGGCAAAGAGGTCACCATCATCATCAAGGCCTCGGACCTGATCCTCGCGATTAACGACTAGCCCGGCGCTGGGCCGAGGGGCCGCACGTATACTGCATGCCGGCCGGCAATTGAGTGCCCGGGTTCGATCAGCATGAAGGGCGCGGCGCGCGTATGGATAACGACACGGTCATCCGCCTGAGGCGCGTCGTCCTGCGCCTGGCGCGCCAGCTTAACGCTGCCTCCCGCTCCGAAGGGCTGACGCCGACCCAGGCGTCGGTACTCGGGATCATTGCCGGCCGCGGCCCGCTGAGCCTGGCCGAACTCACCGAACTCGAGGGTCTCAATCCGACGATGCTTTCCCGGGTTATCGGCAAGCTCGATTCCTTCGCCCTGATTAAGCGGCTGCGTGACCCCGACGATTTCCGCGCGGCCTGGGTCGAGGTGACACCGGAAGGCAGGCGTCGGCACGAAAGGATCTCCGCGCAGCGAAGCGCGGTCATCTCCGAATGCGTGGCAGGCCTGCCCGCGGACCAGGAAGCGGCTCTGGCCGCGGCGCTGCCCGCCTTCGAGAATCTGGCCGAGGAACTGCGCGTGACGGTCCAGCGCGGCCGCACGCAGCTGGCCGCCGAAGACGCCAGCCCGGCTGCTCCCTAGCCGNNCCCGGGCGCCTCCGGGTTGATGATCAGCACGTTACTGCGGGTGTGCCGCCAGAGCTCCCGGCTGGCACTGCCGTCCATCAGGGCCGGCAGCCCGCCGTGAGTCGGCGCGCCGATCACGATCGTGCTGGCCCCGATGCTGTCGGCGTATTCGGCCACCATCCGGCCCGCGGTGCCATGATCGGGGGCGTGCAGCAGGATCTTGCCCTCGGCCGGGATCTGGTGCGCGGCCAGCTGATCCAGGTGAGCCCGGACCACCGCCTGGGCCGCCGCCAGTTCCTCGCCGCTGGTGCCCGTGTCGCCGGCGGTGACGTCTTCCTGGGTGTGCACGAGGTGGACCGTGCCGGCCCCGCGCGCCGCCAGCCGGGCCGCGGCGTCGGTGACCAGCGCCGCGACCGGCGAGCTGTCNNATGGCGGCGAGGATCACGCGCGTGCCCGTCCCCCTGGCCACGGCCCCGCTGCTGACGGCACTGCCCGCTACCGGCACGAGCGCGGCGGCCGGCGCCACTCCGTTGGCTGACTCCGCTCCATTGGCTGGCACCGTTCCGCCGGCCGCTACCGTGCCGCTGACCTGCTGGGCCTGGACTCGTTCGGACTCGCTGAGCAGCCGGTGGGCCGTGGACAAGATCACCATCCCGAGAACGACGGCGCCCGCGGCAATGAAGAACGGGAAGTGGATATTGATCGCGATGACGAGCCGCCCGGCCACGTAGGGGGCCAGCCCGCCGCCGATGAACCGGACGAAGCTGTAGGCCGCCGAGGCCACCGGCTTTTCCACCGGGGAAACGGTCATCACGGCCTGCGTGGTGATGGTGTTGTTGATTCCGATGAAGATCCCGGACACGATGACGGCCGGGATCAGCACCGCCCGGTCGGTCGTCCAGATGGCAATGACCAGGATGACGACGGCGAAGGCCGCGAGGTTGGCGTACATGGTCCGGGCGATGCCGAAGCTGGCCTGCAGCCGCGGCGCGCCGAAGACGGCGAACAGGGCGACGAAGATGCCCCAGCCGGTGAAGACCAGCCCGAGCTTGATCGGGCTCAGGTTCATCGGGAACGGCGCGTAGCCCAGGACGGTGAAGAAGCCCCAGTTGTAGCAGAGGGCGGTCAGCGACATGGTCAGCAGACCGCGGTGCCGCAGCGCCCGCAGCGGCGCGGACAAGCTGGTCGTGTGCGCGGGTTTGGGCGTAGGCTCGACCAGCACCACGGTGGCGATCAGGGCGATAGCCATCAGGACCGAAACCCCGAAGAACGGCCCCCGCCAGCTGATCTCGCCCAGGGTCCCGCCGAGCAGCGGCCCGACGGCGATGCCGACGCCGAGCGCCGTCTCATAGAGCACGATGGCGCCGGCGAAGCCGCCGCTGGCCGAGGCGACGATGACCGCCAGCGAGGTGGCGATGAACAGCGCGTTGCCCACGCCCCAGCCGGCCCGGAACCCGATGATGGTGTTGATGTTGGGGGAGGCCCCGGCCGCCGCGCTGAACACCACGATCAGGATCAGGCCCGCGATCAGCGTCTTCTTGGCCCCTAGCCGGCTGGAGACCCAGTTCGTGATCAGCATCGCCACCGCGGTGACCACCAGGTAGCTGGTGAACAGCAGCGTCACCTCACTCGGCGAGGCGTGCAGCTGGTGGGAGATGGCCGGCAGGATCGGGTCCACCAGCCCGATCCCCATGAACGACACGACGCAGGCCAGTGCGACGGCGAAGACGGCTTTCGGCTGCCGGAACGGGCTCGCGGCCGAACCGGTACGAGTGCCACTCATCGGGTGCTCTCCAATTCCGGATGACGGCCAGGCGAGCCGGCCTGCTGGGCGTTGGCCAGCGTGTCGATGGCCGGCAGCGCGGCGCCGAGCGCGGCCTGCTCCGCCGGGCTCAGCCTGGCCAGGATCTCCGCGAGCCGGCCGGCTCGTACCGCCCGGCGGCGGGCCAGGATCGCCCGGCCCTCGTCGGTCAG
>PMOU01000194.1:0-133 GCA_003161205.1 Actinomycetota bacterium
AGCTGACGGCGGTGCCCGACGCCGACGGCGAGGCCGGCGACATCCAGTGGAATTTCGAGAAGTTCCTGGTCCGGCCAGACGGGACGGTCGCGGCCCGGTTCCGCCCCCGGACCACCCCCGACGACCCCGAAGT
>PMOU01000194.1:206-4226 GCA_003161205.1 Actinomycetota bacterium
ACGTTCTCGCGCATGTAGCCGCGGCCGCCGAAGACCTGGACGGCGCGGTCGGCGACCCGGCCGGCCATCTCGGAGGCGTAGAGCTTGACCATCGAGCACTGTCCGGGGTCCCGGTCGTATTGACTGAATGTTCAGTCTATGCCAGCATCGACAGTGTGCCAATGAGGATCGCGGACGCGGTGGTAGTCGGCGGCGGGACGGTGGGCGCCTGGTGCGCGTACTTCCTGCGCCGGGCCGGGCTGGACCGGGTCGTCCTGGTCGAGAAGGGCCTGCTGGGCCAGGGCGCGAGCAGCCGGGCGGCCGGCGTCGTCCGCCTGCAGGGCGGGACGCCCGAAGCGGTGCGGCTCGGCCAGTGGTCCCGGCAGTTCTACCTGAGCCAGCTCGACGAGCTCGGCACCGACTCGGGGTTCATCGAACAGGGCTACCTGCTGCCGTGTTTTACGCCCGGCGACGTGGCGGCGGCGCGCGAGCGGATGGCGATGCAGTCCGCCCTGGGCGTGCCGGTGCGCTGGCTCGATCCCGCTGAGGTGGACGCGGTCAACCCGACGCTGGCGCCGGGGCAGACGCTCGGCGGCACGTTCTGCGCCCAGGACGGGTACATCAGGCCGCCGCGCAACGTGGCCGCCTACACCGTGGCGCTGAACCGCAGCGGCGTGCAGGTATGCGAGCAGGTCGCGTTCCGCGGTCTGGGCCCGCGCGGCTCGGCCGCTGGCTTTTCGGTCCGGACGAGCCAGGGACGGATCGACGCGGGGCTGGTCGTGCTCACCGGCGGGCCCAAGCTCGCCGCGGTCGGCGCGCTGGCGGGCATCGCGATCCCGGCCGGCGGCGCCCGGCACCAGGTCGCGGTGACCGAGCAGCACCCGGAGCTGGATCCCGCGCGGGTGCCGATGGTCTTCGACCTGGCCGCGGGACTGTACTGGCGGCCGGAAGAGGGCGGNNTACCTGGCCACGATGCGGGCCCGGCTGGCGCAGCTCGTCCCGGTCACCGGCGGGCTCGGGCTGCGCCGGATCTGGGCCGCGACCATCGACTACACCCCGGACCACCTGCCTATCATCGGCCCCGCTCCCGGTCTGCCGGGGGTCACCGTGGCCTGCGCGGCGGGCGCCGGCATGATGTGGGGGCCGGGCGTCGCGCGGGCCGCGGCCGACGTCGCGCTCACCGGGTCCTCCGACGTGCTCGACACCGCACCGCTCGGCCTCGACCGTTTCGACGAGGCCGGCCACAGCCGCCTCGCTACCGATCCCATTGCCCTGCCCTTCCCGGAGAGGATCTCCTCATCATGATCACCACCAACCCTTCGACCCCGTACCTGACCGCCGCGGCCGACGCCAAGCTCGAGGACTGGGGGCCGCTGGAAGAAGCCACCGGCGATCCCATGCTCACCTCGGGAACGACGCTGTGGTCCGGGGAAGGTGACCAGGAGACCGGGGTCTGGGAATGCACCCCGGGCCCGTCCCGGTGGAGCCTGGAGAGCAACGAGTTCGTGCACATCTTGTCCGGGCGGATGACCGTGACGCCGGACGGCGGCGAGCCGACGGACATCGGCCCGGGCGACACCGCGGTCTTCCCCCGCGGCTGGGCCGGGACGTGGCAGATCCACGAGACGATCCGCAAGCTCTACGTCTTGTTCTGAAGGTTGCGCCTGTCCTAAAGGTAGTGCTAGCCGGAACGTTTCGCCGTGGCCCAGCTCGGTAGCCTGACGTCATGGAATATCGCACTCTGGGACGCAGCGGCTGCGCCGTTTCGAGCCTGTGCCTGGGCACCATGACGTTCGGCACCGAGACAGACGAAGACGGCGCGCACGCTCAGCTCGACCGCTTTACCGAGGCCGGCGGCACGCTGGTCGACACGGCCGACGTGTACAGCCACGGGGTATCGGAACAGATCATCGGCCGCTGGTTCGCCAGCCGCCCGGCCGACGTCACCGGCCTGGTGGTACTAGCCACCAAGGGCCGCTTCGCGACGGCCGACGAGCCGAACGGCGCCGGGCTGTCCGCGCGCCACCTGACCCGCGCGCTCGATGCGTCGCTGGGCCGGCTCGGGCTCGATTCGGTCGATCTGTACCAGGTGCACGCCTTCGACCCGCTGACGCCGCTGGAGGAGACCCTGCGCACCCTGGACGCGTTCGTCCGGGCCGGCAAGATCCGCTACTACGGGCTGTCCAACTTCACCGGCTGGCAGCTGACCAAGGCGGTGTGGCTGGCCCGCGCCATGAACGTGGCCGAGCCGGTGACGCTGCAGCCGCAGTACAGCCTGCTGGCGCGCGAGATCGAGTGGGAGATCGTGCCCGCCGTGCTCGACGCGGGCCTGGGGATGCTGCCGTGGAGCCCGCTCGGCGGCGGCTGGCTGTCCGGCAAGTACCGGCGCGACCAGCGCCCGAGCGGCGACACCCGGCTCGGCGATGACCCCAACCGGGGCATGGAGGCCTACGACCGGCGCGGCACCGAGCACACCTGGAACGTGATCGACGCGGTGCAGAAGATCGCCGAGGACCGCGGCACCTCGATGGCCGAGATCGCGCTGGCCTGGGTGACCGACCGGCCCGGCGTCAGCGCGACCATTCTGGGGGCACGCACGCTGAGCCAGCTCGAGACCAACCTGAGCGCGGCCGGGCTGCACCTGACCGAGGCCGAGACGGCCGCGCTCGATGCCGCCAGCGACCCGCACACCACCGACTACCCGTACGGCGAGCTTGGCGTGGACCAGCGCGCTCGCACGCTTCCCAGCCGCTGAGCCGGGAGGGCTTCCTATTACTACGGTTAGGCGGTTAGGCGTGGACCGGGCCGCCGCCGCGGCTGCCCGAATCGAAATCACCCGTGCCGTCCGGTGCGCCGGCGCCGGGACCCTTCGGGTAGGAATGGTGGCCCTCGACAGGCACGTTCTCCGGGTGCCCGCCGCCGGATGACATCTGCCTGAGCTTGATGTAGCGGCTGATCTCCCGCCACTGGCTGGCGGCCAGTACCGCGACCGACGCCGGGAGCAGCAAGCCGAGTGTCTTACGAGCCATAATTGTTCCCTCGGGTCCCCTTGGTGAGCATCCTCTGCTATTAGCCACTTCCCCGCACGCTGGGCGGCAAACAGCGTGCCCCGCCAGCCGCGGTTTGATCCGGCGCCCCCCGGTTAGCGGACTCGCGGGGCAGGGTTACGCTTTTGTTACTTGACGTTAGCGGGGGAGGCACCGGTGACACCAGAGCCGGGCGGCCGGATGGCGGCCGGAGCAGGCCACGGCGGCTTCAGAGCGTCACACGCCGACCGCGAGCAGGTCATCGACGTGCTCGCGGCCGCCTTCGTTCAGGGCCGGCTGACGAAGGACGAGTTCGACGCCCGCGTCAGTCAGACGTTCGCCTCGCNNGACCTACGCGGAACTCGCCGTGCTCACGGCCGATATACCCGCGGAGCGGGCCGTCGCCGGGCCGCGGCGTACGCCCGCCCGGACGCCGAAGCCGGCGGCGGCGTGGGGCACCGGAGCGATCCTCGCGGCGCTCGTCCTGGTGCTTGCGGTGCTGACCGGTAACGCCCAGCTGGTCTACCTGGCCGTGGTCACCGTCTGCGGGGCGGCGTTCGTCACCGCCGGCCAGCTGCTCTACTCCCGCCATGTGCGCCGCTTCGGCGGGCCGCCACCGCGGCGGCGCGGTCCGGCCCTGCAGGGCAGGCGCGCGCCGTAGCGGCCCCTCCCCCACCGGGATGACGGCGGTGGACGTGCCCCAGGGTGGCCGGAATACCGCAGCTCATCCTGCTGCTATTAATTACTGCCGACCCCTTTTCGTGCTGCTATCCGCCGTGGCGATTCCGATCCGGACACGCGGCGAGCCGAAGGGACCCGAGATGACACAGGTAGTCCTCCGGGCAAGGCACGATGGAACGGCTATGACGCTCACTGACTTGCTGCCCGCGACCCCCGACCCCGACGCCGTCTACGACGCCTTCGCCGGGTGGTCGAAGCAGCGCGGGCTGGCGCTGTACCCGCACCAGGAAGAAGCGCTCATCGAGGTCGTATCGGGCGCGAACGTCATCTTGTC
>PMOU01000039.1 GCA_003161205.1 Actinomycetota bacterium
GACCCGGCCCGGCCCGTCGACACGCTGGTCGAAGCGATCGGCGGGCGGAGCATGCTGATTCTGCTCGACAACTGTGAGCACGTCATCGGCACGTGCGCCAAGCTCGCCGACGCGCTGCTGCGGAACTGTCCGAACGTCGCGATCCTGGCGACGAGCCGCGAGCCGCTGGGCATCGACGGCGAGCGCGTCCACCGGATCCCCTCCCTGGGCATGCCAGCCGACGACGACGACTCAGATGCGATCCGCGACACCGAGGCCGTCCGGCTGCTGCTGGACCGGGCGGTGCAGCATGGGGTGGCGCTCGCGTGGGACGGGCGCTCCGCCGCCACGGTCAGCCGGATCTGCCGCCGCCTCGACGGCATTCCGCTGGCCATCGAGCTGGCCGCCGCCCGTCTGCGGGTGATGTCGGTCACCGAGCTGGAGGCCCGGCTCGACCAGCGCTTCTCGATCCTGACCGGCGGATCGCGCGCGGCCCTGCCGCGCCAGCAGACGCTGCTCGCCATGGTCGACTGGTCCTGGGAGCTGCTGCATGACTCCGAGCGACACGTGCTCGCGCGCCTGTCTGTGTTCGCTGGCGGTTTCGACCTGGCCGCGGCCGAGGCGCTTACGTCGGGCGAGGGAGTGCGCCCGGAGGAGGTCATCGGGCTGCTTGCCGCCCTGGTCGATAAGAACCTCGTGCAGTTCGACGACACCGGCACGGGACCCGCTCGCTACCGGCTACTGGAAACCGTCAGGCAGTACGCGACGCGGCAGCTCGAAGCGGGTAACCCAGCTGCGGCGTACGACGCCCGGGTGGCCCACCGGGATCATTACCTGGCTCTCGCGCAAGCCGCGGCCCCGCGGCTAGTGGCAGCCGAGCAGGCCGAGTGGCTGGATCGCCTCGACCTGGAGCTCGGCAACCTGCGGGCCGCGATCGCGTTCTGCCTGGAGCACGAGGACCCGGCCTCCGGCATCGCCCTGGTCACCTCCCTGGAGGTCTTCTGGAGGGCACGGGGGCGCGCCGCGGAGGGAGCCGACGCCCTGGCCGGGCTGCTCGGCCTGCCGCCGGGCCGGGAGGCGACACTCCGCCGCGGCCTGGGCCTGGCTATCGCGGCGGATCTGTCCCAGCACGCAGGCCGGTACGCGGCCGCTGAGCATTTCTGTGACGAGGCACTGGCCCTCGCCCAGCCGGCCGGTGACGACCACCTGGTGGCCCATGTCCTGCGTACCCGTGCCTACGTCCTGCTTCGCCAGGGCCAGCAGGCCACCGCCGCGCTCCCGCTCATCGAGCGGGGCCTGGGACTGGCCCGCCGACTCGGGGCGGGCCATCTCACCGCCCGGCTGCTGGCCAGCCGCGCCTACGCCTTGGATGTCCAAGGGGACCACGCGGCGGCGGAGCGCGATGCCGCCGAGGCGCTGTCGCTCTACCGCCAGGCTGGTGACCGGCGTGAGTCAGGGACGATACTCGGCAACCTCGGGTACACCGAGCTGTCGACGGGCGACCTGGGTCCCGCCCGCGATCACCTGATGGAGTCCCTTGCCATCGCCCGTGTGCTTAACGATTCCTACGGCGTGGTTTACGGGACCTTCAATCTCGGCCTGGCCGAGTATCTCGGCGGTTCGGCGAGCGCTGCCGAAGATCTGTTCACGGAATCCTTCATCCTGGCCCGGCGCGTGATGATGAAGCCAGGCATCGCCTATGCGCTGATCGGCCTGGCTATGGCCGGCCGCGACGGCGACCCGGACCGGGCCGCCCGGCTGCATGGCGCGGCCGAGGCGGCCCTGACGGCTCTGGGCGAGACCGTCGATCCGGTCGAAGCCAGGTTGCGCGAGCGTGATTGCCGGCGCTTGCGCTCCGTTCTCGGGCCCGAGGCCTTCGCGGCCGGATACGCCGCGGGGCAGTCGCTGACCTCAGAGGAGATCCTCGTGCTGGCCCTCGGCCAGCACGCCTAACCGGCGCTCTACCGTCCCAGTTCCCGGCGCGGTACCGGCAGCCTGAGACCGGACAGGGCGACGGGGTCGTGCAAGATCGCGGCGCCCAGCTCGTTGACCCGCACGGAGACCAGGCCGTCGTAGCGGGACAGGCACGGGTACCGATCGGCACCCCACAGACCGCGGTAATCATCGCGCGCACCGCACGGGCCGGTGTAGGCCACGTCGATCACGCCCATGGTGGCCGCGTACTCGAACAGCACGCAGAGCGCATACCGGCCCTCGAGCACATCCCAGGCCGCGGCGCCGGCGTGACCGAGCGACCCGTAGTAGGAGTCGGCCAGGTACAGCCGCCACAGCGCCCGCAGGCCCCTGGTCACGGCCAGCGGGCGCGGCTGCGTGGCCAGCAGCCGCAGCAGCACGTCGATGTCGGTCCAGGCCCCGGGCTGGAGCGCGGCGAGCCCCGCGGCCACCGCGGCGCGGCGCTTCGGGACCGCCGTCAGGGTGGACGGCTTTCGCTGTCCCTTGATCGCCTCGACCCGGGCGAGCTCGTCGTGGGAGACGCTCGTCAGCCACCTGTCCCACAGCGCGCCGAGCGCCGGATAGGACGGCCGGGCGAGCACCGCCTGGCCGCGCGCGGTCAGCTCGAGCGTGGTCCCGGCCAGCTGGGCCAGGCCGCCGGCCTGCAGCAGCAGGGGCCACGCGACCGCGGCGACGGGCTCGCCGCGGTCATCGTCGTAGTAGTCCCCGGCGACCAGGACGTCTTCGACCAGCCTGACCGTCGAGGCCAGCGGCCGCCTGGTGGCCGCGCTGCAGCGCAGCTGGTGGTCGGCGGTCAGCTCCAGCACGGCGACCAGGTTGGACAGCGCGTCCGGCGCGGTGCAGCGCAGCAGGACCGGGGCGGGCTGGAAATACTCCGCCCGTTCCTCGGTGACGACGACAAGGCCCTGGGCCACGACGAAACCTTAGCGGCTGGCGGCCCGTCCCGCCGGTAGCCTCGCCGGACGACACCGCCGCAAGCCGATATGCGACGGTAGCGGTATGCGCGTGACCGGAGTGGATGCCTGCCGGGGCGGCTGGGTCGCGGTCAGCCTGGAGGGGTCCCGGCTGGCGCGCCGGGCCGACCGCCTGGTGTCCGTCGCGGTGCACGGGTCGCTGGCCCGCGTGCTCGGCCAAGCGGCCGCTGCTGGTCCCGGCTGGGTCGTCGGGATCGACATGCCCCTCGGGCTGCTCGACGCGGGCTGGCGCGAGGCGGACCGGGCGGCCCGCGGCCTGCTCGGGCCCAGGCGCAGCTCGGTCTTCGCGATCCCGCCCCAGGCCGTGTGGGCGCAGCCGAGCTACCCCGCCGCGAACCAGCTCTGCCGCGACCTCACCGGTCAGGGTTTCAGCGTGCAGGCGTGGGGGCTGCGCGCGAAGCTGCTCGAGGCGAACCAGTACCGCGAGGCGTGCGGGCACCCGATGTATGAGGTGCACCCGGAACTCGCGTTCGCGGCCATGGCGGGAGCCCCGCTGGCGCACAGCAAGCACACCGCGCCCGGACGCGAGCTGCGCCGGGAGCTGCTGGCCCGGGCCGGGATCGTGCTTCCGGACGGCCCGGCCGGCGCCGGACCGAGGCGCCCGAGGACCCGCCCGGCGACCCCGGTGACGGACACCCTGGACGCGGCGGCCGTGGCCTGGAGCGCCTGGCGGATCGCGACCGGTCAGGCCGTCATCCTGCCGGACTGCCCGCAGCAGGACACCCAGGGCCGCGACATCACGATCCGCTATTAAGGACGCGCACGACGCGGCGGCCCGCGCCGGGCGCGCAGGCCGTCAAAGGCCATGGCGCAGACCGCGTCCGCAAGCGACCGGGTGTCGGCGCGCCGCACCGGCCGGTACCACTCCACGACGGAGTTGACCAGGCCGAACAGCAGCCGCGCGGTGAGCATCGCATCGGCGTCGGGCCGCATGTCGCCGTCGCGCACGGCCTGGGCCACCAGCTCGGCCACGAACCGGTCAAAGGCGCGCCGCTGCTCCAGGGCGGCCCGCTCGACGTCGGTGTTGCCCCGTACCCGCAGCAGCAGGGTGACGTAGGGCGATTCGGCTTCGAGCACCTCGACGCTGCTCCGGACCAGGTATTCGAGCCGCTCGATGGCCGGGGCGGGGAGCACGCGAGCCCGGTCCGCCGCGGCGGCCAGTCCGGCTAGCGCCCGGTCCAGGGCCAGCCGGAGCAGTTCCTCTTTGCCCGTCACGTGGTGATAGATGGCTGACTTGGCGATGCCGAGGCGATCCGCGAGATCTCTCATGCTCGTGCGGTCATAGCCACGCTCATTGAAGATCTCGACGGCCACCGCGAGCACCGACGCCAGGTCGTGGCCCGGACGTCCGCGGCGCGTCCCCGCGGACGGGGTTTCAGTGGCCGGCGGGTCCTGGCCCGGCTCCACGGACGGGATCACGAGGCTGGAGCGGCCGGGGCCGGGGCCTGGGTCGGGGCGGCCGGGGCCTGGGTCGGGGCGGCCGGGGCCGGGGCCGGGGTCAGCTGGTGGCTTCTCCCCCGGAATTCGGCGATTACCTCGCCGTCGCGGCGGACGGTCACGTCGTATAGCCCGGACCGCCCGAACCGCGTGCGCATGACGGCCTCGGCGATCAGCACGTCGCCGGCCCGCGCGGGCGCGACAAAGACGATGTCGGCCGAGGCGGCCACCGTCACCGGCCCGTAGCTGTTGCACGCGCAGGCGAACGCGGTGTCGGCCAGCGTGAAGATAAGGCCGCCGTGGGCGATGGCGTGCCCGTTGACCATGTCGGCGCGCACCGTCATCTGTGTCACCGCCCGTCCCTCGCCCTGGTCGACCAGCTCGATGCCCAGGGCGCGCGAGGCCTCGTCCTTCGTCATCATCGCCTGGACGCTGGGCGTATGCGCCACCGCCATCTCCTCCTGTATTATTGACCGAACGTCCGGTAAATAATACAGGCCGGAGGAGAGGTCGCGATGACTGCACTGTCCGAGGAAATGACGGACGGCCTTCAGGCCCACTTCGACGAGACGATCGACCGCGGCCGGCGCATCGAGCCGCGGGACTGGATGCCGGACGCCTACCGCGCGACGATGGTCCGCCAGATCGCCCAGCACGCCCACTCGGAGATCATCGGCATGCANNATGCAGCCGGAGGGCAACTGGATCACCCGGGCCCCGTCGCTGCGCCGCAAGGCCATCCTGATCGCCAAGGTGCAGGACGAAGCCGGCCACGGCATGTACCTGTACTCGGCCGCCGAGACCCTCGGCACCGACCGGGCCGACCTCACCGGCAAGCTCGTGGCCGGACGGCAGAAGTACTCCTCGATCTTCAACTACCCGACGCTGACCTACGCTGACGTCGGCGTGATCGGCTGGCTGGTCGACGGCGCGGCCATCTGCAACCAGGTGCCGCTGTGCCGCTCCTCCTACGGTCCCTACGCGCGGGCCATGGTGCGCATCTGCAAGGAGGAGTCCTTCCACCAGCGGCAGGGCTATGAGCTGCTGATGACCATGATGCGCGGTACCGAGGCGCAGCGCGCGATGGTGCAGGACGCCACGAACCGGTTCTGGTGGCCGTCGCTGATGATGTTCGGCCCGCCGGATGATCAGTCGCCGAACACCGCGCAGTCGATGGCCTGGGGCGTCAAGCGGCACACCAACGACGAGCTGCGGCAGCGCTTCGTGGACATGACGGTGCCGCAGGCGGACAAGCTCGGCGTCACGCTGCCCGATGCGGACCTGGCGTGGAATGACGACCGCGGGCACTATGACTTCGGGCCGGTGGACTGGACCGAGTTCATGGCCGTGGTCAAGGGCAACGGCCCGTGCAACACGCAGCGCATCGCGCGCCGTCAGGCCGCCCACGAGGACGGGGCCTGGGTGCGCGAGGCTGCCTCGGCGCACGCCGCCAAGCAGGCGGCCCGGCGGAAGGACGCCGCATCATGACCGAACCGCAGGTGCGCTCGGGCTGGCC
>PMOU01000153.1:0-164 GCA_003161205.1 Actinomycetota bacterium
CTGTGGGCGGCCGCCGCGGGCTGCGGGCTGGCCGCGGCGTGGCCGGCCCGCAAAGGCGCGGGCCGCGGGGCCGCGGCTGGGCAGGTCACCCGGGCTGGGCGCCTCGCCGGAGCGGTCACGACCGTGCTGCTGGTGCTGGCTCTCGCCAGCACGGCGGGGTCGTT
>PMOU01000153.1:170-2676 GCA_003161205.1 Actinomycetota bacterium
GGCCGACATCCCCGGCACCCGGTCGCTGCTCGGTACTCCCCCGGGGCACGTCTCAGGGTGGGTCGCCGTGTCGGTGACCGCGCTCAACAGCGCCAACCGTCCGGCCCTGAGCTGGCTGCGCGCCTGGTGCCCGGTGTCCGTCCTGGCCGGGTCGATCCTTATCTATCACTTCCACCAGAGCCCAGCGGCGTCGCCGACTCCTGGGTCCCGGCCGGCTCCACTGTGTCCAGGTCAGTGGAGCTCNNAGACGACGCTGAACCACACCGCCGCCGACCAGGTGAAGGCGAACGCCGCGCCGCGGCGGGTCACCGGCCATAGGGCCAGCGCGGCCAGCAGCGGATAGGCGGAGTGCAGGGACGGGAACGCCGCCGCCGAATCGGGATCCAGCCAGTTGTAGTACGGGCTCACCGAGCTGGGCAGGGCGATCAGCGAATGCACGCCGGGCAGCAGGTGGTGGTGGTTGGCCAGCCACGGCGGGGCCACCGGCACCAGCAGGAAGACAACGAAGGCCGCGAACGACATCGCGAGCAGCGCGACCGTGAAGCGCAGGAACTGCACCCGGTCGACCAGCCACAGCACCATGCCGACGGCGATCGGGATGATGAAGTGGCAGAAGTAGACGACGGTGCAGGCGATCGCCAGCCAGTGCAGGTCACCCAGGTGCGCCTGCAGCCACTGGCTGGGGTCCGTCCCGCCGAACATGGCCTTGTCGACGCGGATGATGAACCCGTAGTGCACCGGGATGTGGCTCTTCGGCGCTATGCCGCGCACCGCCTCGTAGCCGAGGAACAAGGCGATGAACGGCACCCAGTCCCGCAGAAACCGCACGAACCTGCCGCTCAGCACGGCCACCGGAACTAGGATCAACAGCAGGTAATCGGGTGATACGGAAATACCGCGCCATATCATCACACCTGACACCAGGAGCAGGTAAACCAGAGACACCGCCACCAGCGGACCGGGACGGCGGAGGTTCTTCACCGATACATGCGTCCTGGACATGCGCAAAGTCCCCTTAGGCCGTCAAAGGCCTGACTCTAGCAATTGGCTTGTTTACCAATCTGGTTTATAGGGAAAGTCCCCACACTGAAACTTTACTCGCTGTTCGCCACACAGACTGCCCACATTCACCGGTTATGCGGCTTATCCGCCTACGAGCTTCCGCGTCGTCACCCGGGGGGAGCTAGTCGGACTTAGCGGGGCCGGAACTGAGCGGGCAGCGGCAGCTTGAGGAGGGCGTTTTCGACCACCTCGCTGAGAGCGGGGTGGATCCAGTACTGGCCCCGGGCCAGCTCGGCCACCCGCTGCCCCAGCGTGGCGGCCTGGACCAGCGGCTGGATGAGCAGGCTGGCCTGGTAGCCGAAGATGTGGGCGCCCAGCAGCTTCCCGGTCGCCGGATCGGCGTACAGCTTGCAGAAACCTTCGGTGTCCTGCCGGGCCCAGCCGTAGGCCGTGTCCCCGTAGGCCTGGACAGCTTCCACGTACGGCCGCTTGCCCTCCAGGTCCTGCCGGCGGGCGCCGACCGAGGCGATCTGCGGCTCGGTGAACACGGCCGAGGGCACCCAGTCGTGCGGGTACGGGCGCAGGTCGTCCGGATGGGCCAGGTTGTGCGCCAGCGCGCGGGCCTCGGCGTTGGCCACGTGCTTGAGCTCGAACGGCGAGCTGGCGTCGCCGAGCGACCAGATGCCGTCGGCCGTGGTCCGCCCGTAGGCGTCCACCTCGATCCGCCCGTCGTCCCGCAGCTTGACGCCGGCCCGGTCCAGGTCCAGGTCATCGGTGTCCGGGCGGCGCCCGGTCGCGACCAGCAGCAGGTCACCGGCCACCGTGGTGCCGTCCTCGAGCAGCACCACCACCTCGTCACCGTCGCGGCGCACGCCGGTGATGGTGGCCGACAGGCGGACGTCCCAGCGCCGCCGGGCCAGCTCGGTGAAGCGGTCGGAGATGTCGGGGTCGAGGGACTCGAGCAGCCGGGGCGCCAGGTTGACCAGGCGGATGTCGACGCCCAGCGCCGAGAAGATGTGGGCGAACTCGGCCGCGACGTAGCCGCCGCCCGCGATGACCATACGAGCGGGCAGCTCGTCGATGCGCATGATCGTGTCGGAGGTGTGGAACCCGACTCCGGCGGCCGCGATGGCCGGCGGCACCACCGGCCGCGCCCCGGTCGCCAGCACGATGCGGTCGGCGGTGATGCGGGTACCGTCGTCGATGATCAGCTCGTGCGGCCCGGCGAAACGGGCCCGGCCCTCGAACAGCGTCACATGGTCCGACTCGGCCCGGGCGCGCCGCCCCCGCGCGGAGGTCTGGTCGGTCCGGTCGAAGGTGCGGTCCCGGATGGCCGGCCAGTCCACGTTGGTCACCGTGGCGCCGATGCCGAACTCCGGCGCGGCCCGGACCCCGGCCGCCACGTCGGCCGTGTACGCCAGGATCTTGCTGGGAATACAGCCCCGGTTGATGCACGTCCCGCCGAAGGCGCCGGACTCGATGAGCGCGACCGGGCCGGGGTCTT
>PMOU01000153.1:2692-3566 GCA_003161205.1 Actinomycetota bacterium
AAAGATTTTTTCATGCCGAACGAAGCGTGGTGCTCGTTTCGGTGACCGTGATCGCCGCGAGCAGCGCGCGGGTCCAGTCGCGGTAGCCGGCCTGGCTGGGATGGAAGCAGTCCGGGGCGAACTTCCCGGTCCACGGCGGCCGGAACTGGGCGGACACCGCGGCGACCGGCAGGCCCCGCGCGGCCGCCGCGGCGTGGATGGTCCGGTTGATCCGCGTCACGTAGGGCACGCTCGCCCGCCCCAGGAACCCCCAGCATCCCGCGGGCAACGGCAGGTCGAGCAGGACCGTGTCGTCCGGGACCGCCGCGATCAGCGCACGCAGGTCGGCGAACAGCTTGCCCGGTCCGGTGTACAGGATGTCGTTAACGCCGATCCCGCAGGTCACAAGGTCGGGGGTTTTCGGGGCGGCGGGGAGCCGGGGCAGCTGATCGCGGAGCACGTCACGGGTGAGCGCGCCGGACACCGACAGGTTCAGGACCCGCCACGGCTGGCCGGTCCGCTGCCGCAGGCCGGCCAGGACCTGGCCGACGTACCCGCTCTCGGGACCGGGCGCGCCGAGGCCCTGCGCGGTGGAGTCGCCGAGCACCACCCACAGCGGGCCGTCCGCGTCGGCGACCCGGTCGTTATGCGCGCGCCAGTGGGCGGCGAAGGCCATGCAGTCCTCGCGCATCGCGGTCACGCCGTCGGCCCAGCGCCCGAACGGCCCCGACCGCAGCCCTGACACCTGCGCGGCCTGCGTGCGGGTCACGTACGACCCCATCGTCGCGACGATCTCGACCGGGGAGCGACGCGGGACGCCGGCCCGGTGCCCCGGGCCGGACAGGGCCAGCATCCAGGCCGGGCGCGAGACCGCGGACGTTCGCTGCATGCTGCG
>PMOU01000153.1:3576-3744 GCA_003161205.1 Actinomycetota bacterium
CTGCGTCTGGTCACGCTGGGCCGGCCAGGTCCGGAACTTGCTGGAGGGTGGCTTCCATCAGATCCATGGAGCGCTGGGCTCGGGTCAGGGTCACGACGATCGCGATGACGCCGACGATGACGATGATGGTCAGTTCCATGACCATCTCATTGTGGCGGGACCCAGGTA
>PMOU01000153.1:3763-6087 GCA_003161205.1 Actinomycetota bacterium
AGCGAGCGCACCCACTTCATCTTCGAGCTGATCCAGAACGCCGAGGACGCGGGCGCGACCGAGCTGGCCTTCGAGCTCTTCGCCGATCGCCTGGAAATGCGGCACGACGGCCGGCCATTCACCGAGGCGGACGTGCGCGGCGTCTGCGGGGTCGGCAAGAGCGGGAAATCCGGCGACCTCACCCAGATCGGGAAGTTCGGCATCGGCTTCAAGTCGGTGTACGCCTACACCAAGACGCCGCGCNNTCTACAGCGGGGACGAGCAGTTCCGGATCGAGAGCTACGTCCGGCCGTTCCCGGTGGCACCTCTGGCCTCGGTGGCCTCGGTGGCCTCGGTGGCCGGGACCTTGTTCGTCTTTCCCTTCGATCACGACACCGTGTCCGCCGCGGTCGCCGGGCGGGAGATCGCCGCGGCCCTGACCGCGCTTGAGCCCGGCGTCCTGCTGTTCCTGACCAGCATCGAGCGCCTGCGGGTGGGCGGCACGGGAGTCGCAGGCCCGGGGCGCGTCGGCGGCACGGTCATCCAGCGGTCCGCCACCGGGGGGCGCGGTGCGGAGGGCCGCGGTGCGGGGGCGCCGCGTCTGGTCCTGCTGTCGAAGGACCGGATCCGGGACGAATGGCTGGTCTGGAAGCGTGACGTCGAGGGCCTCGGTGACCGGGCCGCCCGGGTCGAGGTCGCCTTCCGGGTCGAGGCAGGCCGGATCACCGGGTGCGTCGGCTCCCCGTTGACCGTGTTCTTCCCCACCGAGAAGGAGACCTTTCTCGGCTTCCTGATCCAGGGTCCGTACCGGACCACGCCCGCCCGCGACAACATCCCCGAGCACGACCCGTCAAACCGGGCGCTGGTGCGCGCGACCGCCGCGCTGCTCACCGACGTGCTCCGGGAGCTTCGCGACGACGGCCTGCTCACCGTGGACGTCGTGTCGACGCTGCCGCTGGACGCCGCGCGATTCCCGCCCGGCTCCATGTTCCGCCCGCTGTTCGACGCGGTCCGCGATGCGCTGGCCGCGGAACCGCTGATCCCGGTCGCCGGAGGTGGTTACGGCGCGGCGGGGGAACTGAAGCTGGCTGACGGCGCCGACCTGCACTCCCTTCTGGGGCCCGATCAGCTTGGCGAGCTCTACGGCGCGGGCCGCCCGGTCCGGTTCGTGCACGAGTCCATCACCGGAGCCCTTACCCCTGTCCTGTGGCGGTACCTGCGGGACGAACTCGGCCTGGACGACGTCATGCCCGGGGACGTGGTCCGCCGGGCTAGCCGCGAATTTCTCGAGGTGCAGCCGGATGAGTGGATCACCCGTCTGTACGCCTTCCTGTTCACCCATCCCGCGCTGTGGCGGGCGCCGCGACCGGGCGATGAGATGCCTGCCCCGGTCCGGACCGCGCCGGTCATCCGGCTCGAAGACGGCCGCCAGGTCGCGCCCTTCGACGCCGAGGGCCGCGCGGCGGTGTACCTGCCCGGGCCGGCCGGCCGCAGCCTGCCCACCGTGCGGCGCGCCATCGCCGATTCCGCCGCGGCGCGGCCGTTCCTGGCGGCGCTGAACCTGACCGAGCCGGACCTCATCACCGAGGTACGGGAGGTCATCCTGCCCCGGTACCACGGCCTGGACCTCGCCGGGCTCGACCCGGTCCAGCATGACGCCGACCTGGAATGCGTCGTGCGCGCGCTGGACGAAGCCGCGGCGGGCCAGCGGGCCGAACTGCTCGAGCAACTGGGNNCTGGAGACGTACTTCGACGGGAATCCCGACGCCTGGTTCGCCGGCGACGCCTACGGGCCATGGCTCGTCCAGCTGCGCGGGATGGGCGTCCGGCCGGAGGTTCAGGTGCGCGCGCGCACCCCGAACCAGCACGGGTACGTGGTGATCACCGTCGACTTCGGCCGGAACGAACGCGGCCTCGACGGATTCGACCCGGACGCGGAAATCGACGGCCTGGACTTCGCGCTGAGCCACCCAGGCCACGCCCGGTCCGAATACGTCTGGAACGTCCTGCTCGCGCCCAACCGCCGGCTGGTAGCCGGCGTGGTGGAGAGCTCGGTGCTCCAGTCGTTCAGCGACTCCCGCCAGGAAACGGTCACGTCGGTGATCGGGGTCGCCGCGGAGCGCGAGGCCTGGCTGCCCGGACGGGACGAGACCTTCCGCCGCCCGGCCGAGCTCTCGCTCGATGACCTGCCGCCGACCTTCACCCGGGACGACGGGCTGGCCCAGGCCCTGCACATGCTGCGGCCCGTCGTAGCCGAAGCCGCCCGCCAGCTCGGCATCGCCCCGGAAACCCTCTGGGCCCTCAGCGCCCGCCCCGACCTCATCGCCCTCATCGAGCGCGAGCTC
>PMOU01000153.1:6147-6383 GCA_003161205.1 Actinomycetota bacterium
TTGCCGGTGTTGTGGCCGCGGAGGAGGTTGATGAAGGCGGAGGGGGCCTGGTCCAGGCCTTCGACGACGGTCTCGGCGTGGAAGAGCTGGCCGGCGCGCAGCCAGCCGCTGACGTCGGCGACCATGTCGGGCGTCCGGTTCTGGTGATCGGAGACGATGAAACCGCGCAGGGTGAGCCGCTTGCCGATGGCCAGCGCGAGGTTGTGCGGCCCGGCGGGCAGCTCGGTGGCGTTGTA
>PMOU01000434.1:0-249 GCA_003161205.1 Actinomycetota bacterium
GGACTTGGTGACCAGTCCGGCATCGCGGGTGGCGCGCAGCACGTCAAGCGACCGCGCGTACCGGAAGCCGGGCCTGATGCGCCGGCAGATCCGCGGCCCGGTCTCGATGTTGTGGGCCAGGACCTCCGGCGCAGCGTCGAAGACCTGCGCGAGCCGGCCGGGTTCGGCGTTGAAGTCGGGAATGAGCAGTTCCACGCCACAGCCGGGAATGGCGGCGTGGATCTCCCGGCAGGTTTGCGCGTACAGCCA
>PMOU01000434.1:297-5128 GCA_003161205.1 Actinomycetota bacterium
CATTCGAAGATGTTCGGGCAGCCGGCTTCCTCGCAGACCGTATGGAGACCTTCGCTGCGGACCAGGGTTTTCAGCTCGGTGTACGACGGTCCGGTGCGCAGCCGCGTCTTGATCCACGGCGGCTTCCGCTCGATCGGGACCTGGCTGTTGCGGGCCTCGAGGCGGAGCATGCGCCGGCCTTCGGGTGCGAGTACCACCCCTCCAGGGTATGTTGCCGGCGCTCCTGCGACGTCAGGGGACAACATGATTTTGCGCACTAAGCCAGCACGGCGGTGTCGGCGCGCGGCCCGGCTAGGGCCTCGGGGTCGTCGACGTAACGCCAGGTGCGGTAGCCGAGGGCCTCGGCGAGGTGACGTTCCATCACCGGCGTCAGCTCGGCGACCGTGATGCGGCGCCCCGCCTCGGCCGACAGCGTGCTTACCCCCGCGTCGCGGATGCCGCACGGGACGATGCGGTCGTACCAGGACAGGTCGCAGTCGGCATTCAGCGCGAGGCCGTGCATGGTGACCCCCCGGGCCACTCGCGCCCCGATCGCGCCGACCTTACGGTCCGGGACGCTCTCGTCACCGCGCACCCACGCGCCGCTGCGCCCCGCCACGCGCACCGCGGTGACCCCGAACTCCGCGCAGGTACGGATCATGGCCTCCTCGAGCGTCCGCACGTAGGCGACCACATCGAGCGGTTCGCGGAGCTTGATGATCGGGTACCCGGTCAGCTGTCCCGGCCCGTGCCAGGTGATCTTTCCGCCGCGGTCCACGTCCACCACCGGCGCGCCCGGATCACCGAAGGGCCGGTCGGAGGCGGCCGTCCGCTTGCCCGCCGTATACACGGGCGCATGCTCCAGCAGCAGACAGCTATCGGGCACCTCGTCGGCCACGCGCCGGGCGTGAATACGTCGCTGCAGGTCCCAGCCTTCGAGGTAGCCGACGGGGGAGGCGCCGAGGCCAAGGTAGACAAGCTCGCTCACTTTGCCCAGTTTACGCCCGGCCGCCTGCCAGGCGGTCACGTCCCCTTTGCATCGAAAGCGCAGGTAGCGTCCAGGTGGCGTGCATATAATGTGCACTCAGGTGGGTAACACTACGGTCGTGATAGACGAGGCCGAGTTGCGCCGGATGAGCCAGTCTGAAAGATGGCAGCTGGCGAAGATGCTCACCGAACTTGACGGACCTGGCCCCGAAGCGCCGTCCCTGCCCGATCCGTACCTGCAGGATCCCGCGCTCGGCCGCCAGCGGCGCATCGTCCTGTTCATCTCGGCCGCCAGCTGCGTGATCCTGGCCGGCTGGATCGTCGTCCTGGCCGCCACGCTGCCGCACCACTTCAACGCGCATCACTGGCGGGCCCTGTGGGTGAACTTCGACGTGCTCATGCTCGCCGCGTTCGCGGTGACGGCCTGGGCGACCTGGCGGAAACGGCAGATCCTGATCTTGCTGCTCATGCTGCTTGGCACCATGCTCTGCTGNNGACGCCTGGTTCGATGTCGGCACCTCGCTGGGGACAAGCAGCATGTGGCTCAGCATCGCGGACGCGATCTTCGCCGAGCTGCCGCTCGCGCTCCTGGCTTTCAGCGGGGCGCGCCGCCTGCTCAAGGCCACGGTCGAGGCGGGCATGCCCGTGTCGGCCGCCGCCCGTGACCAGTCCCCGGTCAGCTGGCAGGCAGCAGAGGAACAGGGCCGCGGGCCGTCGCTGCGCCGTACGCCACTGGCCGGAGCCGGTCTCGAAGAGGCGTTTCCCGGTGGCCGCACGCTGGAGCGGGCAGAGCGTGCCCGCGAGACAGCCTCGCACGGGTCGGGCGCAAACTGATGAGGTGATCGATGAGGCAGAACTCCGCCGGATGACCCAGCAGGAGCGGCGTGCTCTAGCCCACACGCTGGCCTCCATTGACGCGCCGCACCCGCTGCTGGATCCCCGGCTGCGACGCCGCACGAGGTTCGCCCTGCTGTTCACGATGGGGTGCTGTATTGTCCTGGCCGGGTGGATCGCGACCCTCATCTTGACCCTGCCCGGCCACTACACCTCGGACGACTGGCGGACCGTATGGGTCGGACTGGATATCGCTGAGCTGGCCGGGTTCGCCGCGATCGGCTGGGCGGCCTGGCATCAGCGCCAGATCGTCACCTTTTTCCTACTCGTCACCGGGACGCTGCTGGTGTGCGACGCGTGGTTCGACATCACGCTCGACTACGGCTCACCCGGCTTCACGACGAGCATCCTCTCGGCGGTCCTGGTCGAGCTTCCGCTTGCCCTGCTGATGTTCACTGGTGCGGCGCGCCTGGTCCGATCCACCATCCACCTCGTGATGCAGCTGAGCGGCGTCGCCGGGTCACCGCCGTCGCTGTGGCGTATCCCGTTGTTCGCGGACGGTCTCGAGGAAGTGCTGCCCGACCGGCTCAGGCCGCTAGCCGAAGATGTCGCACCCGGGACGCCCAAGGCGCCGTAGGAGTCGCCCCCCGCGCTGGCGCCACGCCCCCCGCGCGGTTTAACCTGTCGGCCATGGCCACCGACTTCACCGAGGAAACAGCCGCCGACGCGGTCATCGAGAGCTTCGCCAAAACCCCGGACCCGCGACTGCGTGAGCTGCTGAACAGCCTGGTCAAGCACCTGCACGCCTTCGTCAGGGAAGCTGAGCCCACGATCGCCGAGTGGGAGCAGGCGATCGAGTTCCTTACCGCGACCGGCCAGAAATGTGATGACGAGCGACAGGAATTCATCCTGCTTTCCGACGTGCTGGGCATTTCCATGCTGGTGGAGACGATAAACAACCGGACCGGCGGGGCCACCGAATCCACCGTCCTTGGTCCTTTCCACGTGGTGAAGTCCCCCCGCCGGGAGCTCGGCGAAACCATCGATTTCGTCGGGACCGGCACGCCCTGCGTCGTCCGCGGCCGGGTGCTGTCCGCCGACGGCTCACCGTTGGCCGGCGCCGAACTCGACGTCTGGCAAGCGAATGACCAGGGATTTTATGACGTCCAGCAGCCGGACGTGCAGCCGCGGGCCAACGGCCGCGGGCTGTTCACCGCGGCTGCGGACGGCTCTTTCTGGTTCCGCACGATTGTGCCGAGCTATTATCCGATACCCACCGATGGGCCGGTCGGCACGCTGCTGAACGCCACGGAGCGGCACCCGTACCGTCCGGCGCATATCCATTTCATCGTCACCGCTCCTGGGCACCGCGTGCTGACCACGCACATTTTCGTGGCGGGCAGCCGGTATATCGAATCGGACGCGGTATTTGCGGTCAAGAAGACCCTGATCAAGGAGTTCACCCCGGTCGATGATCCGGAGCAGGCCGCCCGGTACGGCCTGACCGGACCGTTCGCCCTGGCGGATTTCGACATCGTCCTGGAGCCCGCCGTCACTAGCTGACCGCGATGCTGTGAAACCCGTTTTTCTGCCCGAGCCTGTCCCGTTCTGTCAAGATTGACCCGCTATCGCGTGGGTTAGCCGCGCCATCTGAAACGGGCCGCGCGCAGGACGCGGCGTTGAAGGGCTTCATGCTTCAGGCGATGTTGCTAGCCGGGATCGTGGCCGCGCCGCTCGGGTCGGCGGCCCTGTTCCTGCCCGCGCGCCAGTACGTCCAGACCGCCGGCACCTGGCCCGCGACGCGACGGTTCGCGCTGGCCCTGATCGGCACGGTCATGCTGGCCATGGTGGTGGCGGTCATCCTGCGGGTGCTCGGGGTCTCCTCGCACAACCTGTCGGCCGGCGTCGCGGGCGTGGTGTTCGCCAGCCTGGTCTGGATGCCCGTGACCAGGGGATGGTCCGCCCGCGCCCACATGTGCTGGGCCTCGAGCGTGTTCCTGTTCGTGGTGTACCTGGTGTACGCGCTCGAGTGGACCTTCGACAGCCACCTCGGGGCGGCCAGCACCGCGGGCGGGCTGCTGCTCTGGCTGCTCGAGGTCTTCGCTGCCGTGCTGAGCTGCGCCTACCTGTGGGAGATCTGCGACGCGCTCGGCACCGAGCACTGGCGGCGGCGGATCACGCCAACCTCCCGCCCGGAGGTCCCGGACCGCGATCTGCCCATGGTCAGCCTGCACGTCCCGGCGCACAACGAGCCGCCGGACATGGTCATCCAGACGCTGCGCTCACTGCTCCGCCTTGACTACCCCCGCTACGAGGTCATCCTCATCGACGACAACACCGATGATGAGGAACTGTGGCGTCCGGTGGAGGCCTGGTGCGGACGGCACGGGGTCACGTTCGTCCATCTGGATGACTGGCCCGGCTACAAGTCAGGGGCGCTGAACTACGCGCTGCGCAGGCTCACGTCACCGGAGGCCGACGTCATCGGCGTCGTCGACTCGGACTACCAGATCGAGCCCGGGTTCCTGCGCGGCTGCGCGCATGCGTTCGCCGATCCGTGGATCGGTTTCGTCCAGTCGCCGCAGGACTACCGGGACTGGCAGTCGGCGCGGTACTACCGGCGGCTCTACTACTCCTACAAGTACTTCTTCGCCGTGTCCCAGCCCTCCCGCAACGAGCACGACGGGGCCATCTTCGCCGGCACCATGGGCCTGATCCGGCGGGTCGCCCTCGATGAACTCGGCGGCTGGGACGAATGGTGCATCACCGAGGACGCCGAAATGTCTCTCCGGCTGCTGCGAGCGTGCTGGTCAGGCCTGCACGTGGACCAGTCGTGGGGTCGCGGGATCATGCCGCTGACGTTCGAGGCCCTGAAGGGGCAGCGGTACCGGTGGTGCTTCGGCGGCATCCAGCTCCTGCGTATGCACTGGCGCTCGATGATTCCGGGCCGCCAAGGCCGGGAGAATCACCTCAGCAACGGGCAGCGGTGGGCCTACCTGGCCGGCGCCGTGCAGTGGTACGGGGACCTGCT
>PMOU01000560.1 GCA_003161205.1 Actinomycetota bacterium
GTCGCGCAGGCGATCGCGGCCGGGCGCACCGACCCGGTCAACCACGGACTGACCCGGCCGCCCGAGCTCGAGGGCGAGGCGACCTCGCGGGCGATCACGCTGGCGAAGGTGGCGGACTGCCCGCTGTACATCGTGCACCTGTCCGCATCGCAGGCCCTGGCGGCGGTCGCGGAGGCCCGGGACACCGGGCAGAACGTGTTCGCCGAGACGTGCCCGCAGTACCTCTTCCTGTCCCTGGACGATCTGGCCCGGCCGGATTTCGAGGGCGCGAAGTTCGTCGCCTCCCCGCCGCTGCGGCCCAAGGAGCACCAGGACTCGCTATGGCGCGGCCTGCGGACCAATGATCTGTCGGTGGTGTCGACGGACCACTGCCCGTTCTGCTTCAAAGATCAGAAGGAACTGGGCCGGGGCGACTTCTCCAAGATCCCGAACGGGATACCGGGCGTCGAGCACCGGATGGACCTGCTGCACGCCGGGGTGGTCGCGGGCCAGCTCTCGCTGCCGCGCTGGGTGGAGGTGGCCTCGACGACGCCGGCCCGGATGTTCGGCCTGTACCCGCGTAAGGGGGTCATCGCGGCCGGCTCCGACGCCGACATCGTGATCTACGACCCGGCCGCGCGGCAGACGCTGTCGGCGGCGACCCACCACATGAACGTGGACTACTCCGCGTACGAGGGCATGGAACTCACCGGCCGGGTGGTGACCACCTTGTCCCGGGGGCGCCCGGTCATCGACGAGGGCAGCTATGCCGGGAGCACCGGCCACGGCACGTTCCTGTCCCGCGGTCTGAACCAGTACCTTCTGTTACAGACGAACCACCGTCCGTTCGGTATCTGTCTTTGGAGGGGTCATGGATTTCGGGGTGGTGCTGCAGACGAACCCGCCGGCCAGCGGCGTGATCGCGATGATGCAGCGGGCCGAGGAGGCAGGTTTCTCCTACGGGTGGACGTGGGATTCGCACGTGCTCTGGCAGGAGCCGTTCGTCATCTACTCGCGGATCCTGGCCGCGACCAACGCGATGACCGTGGGCCCGATGGTGACCAACCCGGGCACCAGGGACTGGTCGGTCATCGCCTCGCTGTTCGCCACGCTGAACGACATGTACGGCAACCGGACCGTGTGCGGGATCGGCCGCGGCGACTCGGCGCGGCGGGTCATCGGGCAGCCGCCCATGTCGCTGGCCACGCTGGCCGACGCGATGACCGTGATCAAGGGGCTGGCCGAGGGGCGCGAGGTCACGCTGCACGGCCAGCCGCTGCGGATCCCCTGGGTGCGGGACGGCAAGCTGGAGATCTGGATGGCCGCGTACGGGCCCAAGGCGCTCAAGCTCACCGGCGAGCAGGCCGACGGCTTCATCCTGCAGACCGCCGACCCGGACATCGCGCGCTGGACCATCGGCGCGGTGCGATCGGCGGCGGAGGCGGCCGGGCGCGACCCGGCTTCGATCAGGATCTGCGTCGCGGCGCCGGGTTACACCGGGTCCGACCTGGCGCACCAGCGGGAGCAGCTGCGCTGGTTCGGCGGCATGGTCGGCAATCACGTGGCGGATCTGGTCGCCAGGTACGGCACGGACGGCCCGGTCCCCCGCGCGCTGACCGACTACATCAAGGGCCGCGAGGGATACGACTACGCGCATCACGGCAAGGCGGGCAACCCGTCGGTGGGGTTCGTGCCCGACGAGATCGTCGACCGGTTCTGCCTGACCGGCCCGGCCGCCGCGCACACCGACCGGCTGCGCGAGCTAGCCGAGATCGGGGTCGACCAGTTCGCCCTGTACCTGATGCACGACGACGAGGAAAAGACNNCTGATTTCGACTGGGCTGATTTCCGCTGGGCTGATTTCCGCTGGGCTGATTTCTGCGGCGCCGGCGCTGTCCGTGCCGGCGCTGGCCGCCGAGGAGCTGGCCGACGGGGCGGGGACCAGGCCCTCGACCTTGGGCAGCGCCTGCTGATCGGCCAGCGCGATGACCAGCTCGCCGGCCGCCGTCGGGTGCAGCGGCGCCGGGTCGCCGGGTCCCTGCACGTAGGGCTCGGCCGTACACAGCTCGTGGCCGGTGAACCGCGGGTCCGTGACGCCGAACCCGAACGTCTGGGCCCCCTGCGCCAGGACGTTGTTCAGCTGCCCGAGGCGGGACAGCAGCACCTTCTCCTTCGCGGCGGTGATGCCGTACCGGCTCAGGCAGCCGACGCCGGTCCCGAACGGCGAGTAGTACTGGTTGATCAGCACGGCGGGGTTGCCCGGGAGCTCGGCCAGGTCGCCGAGGAGCTGGTAGTAGCTGTCGGTGAAGGCGCTGATCTCGGCGTTGAAGAAGGCGCCGGACACCTTGTCGTTGCAGACCGTGCTGGCCACGCACAGCCGGGTCATGATGGACCACTCGACGTCGTCCGCCCCGACGCTGACGATGATCACCTTCGCGTGGGTGGCCCGCTCGGCCTCGATCAGCTGCGGGGGCGCTACCTGGCCGTCGTTCAGCACCTGGGCGCCGAGCAGCCCGTTGGCGACGGTCGCGCCGCTGCAGGCCAGGTTCAGCACGTTCCAGTTGTTCACCACGGCCAGGTCGTCGGCGTAGGACTCGCTGCTGCGCCCGCAGGCCCGGTCCAGGGCGCTGGCGTGGGCCAGCAGCGGGTTGCCCACCGCGGCGGCGGTGGAGTCGCCGATCACGACCGCCTGCACCCCCGGCAGCGGCTTGGCCACGCTGGGCGGGATGAGCTGGAGCGGGTCGGCACCGACGAGGTCATCGAGGGTCTTGACGCTGCGCAGCACGCCGGGCGTGCTGGATGCCGTCAGCGCGATGCCGCCGACGTTCACCGCGCAGACGACGACCAGGCCCGCGATCACGGTCCTGGCCATCTTGGCGTGCGGCTGCCGGCGGATACCGGCCACCGCGATCAGCGCGACGACGGCGAAGCCGGCCGCGATGAGCGTCTCCCACTCGAAGTAGCGGGTCCAGCCCTGGGCCAGCTGCTGGCTGAGGTTCAGNNGGAGCAGCGGGCGGATCGGGCCGTCGAACTGCGGCTTGGTCGGCATCACCTGGCCGAACAGGTCGAGCTCGCCGGGACCCGACAGACTCAGGGACGGACCGGCCGCGCCGACCTGGGCGCTCTGGCCGGCCGCGGAAACTGTCTGCAGCGGCGCGACCTGCAGAGCGAGCCAGATCGAGCCGGCTGTGACGATCAGGTAGGTAACGAGATATGGAGCGGCGGTCCTGGTCAGTCGCAGAAACGAAGAGATAACACGCTCCCTGGGCGATTTGGCCTCGCGTATCCACGTTACCCGGCGTTCGTCCGATGGCAACCGAGTCAAAGGATCTGCTTGCGCTCCAGGTAGCTCAGCGCGACCCAGCCCACCGGAACCGGAAGCCAGAAGGTCAGCAACCGGAACAGGAGCACCGAGCTGACCGCGACCACGCCCGGCAGGCCCGCGGCCGTGAGGCCGGCGGTCAGCGCCGCTTCCACGCCGCCGATCCCGCCGGGCGTGGGCAAGATGGAGCCGACCGCGATCCCGGTCAGGTACACCACGGCGATGCTGACGATCGGCACCGACCGGCCGAACGCCGCGACGCACGCGGCCAGGCACAAGATGTAAGCCGTGCTCAGCAGCAGCGCGCCGCCGATGCCCAGGGCCAGCTTGCGCGGATGCTGCGCCACCTCGAGCAGCCGGGGCACCACCTGGCCGAGCGTCGGCGCCACCCGGGCGCGCAGCAGCCGNNCGCCCGGCGGGGAACGCGAGCACCGCGAGCGCGAGGACGACGAGCCCGGCCAGCACGAAGTAGGCCCACGTCGGAGGCCGGAACGAATTCTTCGCCGTGGTCCCCGCGATGGCAGCGAACACGATGAGAAACAGGATGTGCAGCACGAAGGCCACCACCTGGGCCACCCCGACGCTGGCCACCGCGACCGCCGCGGGGATCTTCTTGCGCTGCAGGTAGCGGACGTTCAGCGCGGCGCCGCCGACGGCCGCGGGGGTCACCAGAGTGACGAACGATCCGGCCAGCTGGACGAGCATGGTGCGGAAGAAGCTCAGCCGCTCGGCGACGAAGCCGGACAGCGACATCGCGGCGCCCACGTAGGTGGCCGCCGACAGGGCCAGCGCAACGATGCCCCAGCGCCAGTCCGCCGAGCGCAGCACGGTGGAGAGGCTGGCCCGCTCGAGCTCGCCGGCCAGCAGGTAGGCGGCGACCACGCTGGCGACCATCGTCAGCAGGGTCCGCAGCCCGATGCGCTCCAGCCGTACCTGGGTCACTTCGGAGCCCGGCACCGCCGCGAGGAGCAATTTGCGCAGGGCAGGCAGGACGTCCCGGTGGCGGCGCAGTTCCGCCCGGGTGGACCGGGCCAGCGCGACCGGCTGCAGCAGCGCCACCACGGCCACCAGCTCGTCAGCGCTCGCCTTCTCCACCGCCAGGCTGGCGGCCCGGTCCGGGCCGACGAAGAACGCGAGCTCGGCCAGCAGCTGGGCGACGTCCAGGCGAATCTGCAGGTCGCTCGCGGCCACGTCGCCGTCGCCCGGGTCGAGCAGCATGACCTGGCCGTCGCTGGTCAGCAGGATCCGGTCCGCGGTCAGCCCCCGGTGCGTGACCCGGTGCGCGTGCAGCTGGTCCATCGCGTCCCATATCTGCCGGAGTTCGGCGTCGGAGCAGCCGGGATTCCGGTCGGCCAGCGTCGTGCCCTGGTGGTGCTCGTAGGCGAACGCGGCCGCTTCCGAACCGACCCGGACCAGGGCCCGCAGCCGCGGCGTGGGCGCGCCCGTGTCTTCGGCCGCGTAGGACAGCAGCGCCCGGTGTTCGACGGCGTGGTCCACGGACAGCGGGGCGTTGCGTGATACCTGCCCGAGCAGCCGGACCGAGCGGTAGACGCGGTAGATCGCGCCGGCCGCCTGCTGATCCCGGTCGTACACGGCGATGTCGAGACGCCCCTTCTCCGTCGTCCCCTCCCCCGTCTTCTCTTCCGCCGTGGTGGCCGCGTAGTGGCGGGATCCGGCGGTATCGGTCTTGGCCTGCGGGACCCGCCGGATGGCGGTCACCCGCACGCCCGTGGCGGCCAAGGCCGTCGCGATGTCGCGGGCGCTGGGCCGCTGCGACGTCGAGCCGGCCACATACCGGACGGCCAGGCCGATCGCGCGGCCTGCGATCAGCGTGATCAGCAGCGCGATAACGGTGGTGTGCAGCGCCTCGACCTGCACGACCGAGTACACGCCGACCGCTACCCACAAGGCGTTCCGCCATGATGTCCGCCCGACCAGGCTAATCATGGTGGCGTAAGCGACCAGGCCCGCCAGCTTGGGGTCGAGGGCGGCGACATTGCTGGCGCCAGGACGGGACATGATGATCGCGTCGTAGAGCCGCGCGGCGGCGGGCTGCCGGAGCAGGCCGTCGAGCACCGACGCGACCACCGCAGCCAGGACCGCCGTCAGCGCCGCCTCGACGACCCGCCGCAGCTGACGTCGGACGAGAAGCTGAACGGCCAGGGCGACAGGCAGAATGAGCAGGGCGAACAGCGCCACCGGGGGGGCTACGGCGAGCAGCGCGTGCGGCAGCCGCTTGCTCGCGCCCACGATGTCGGTCTCAACGCCGGTCGTGGTCGCGCTGGCCGCGATGCCGGCTAGCGCCAGGACGACGATCTCGATGCAGGACAACGTGAGGCGCAGCAAGTCCACCGGCTTGCGGATGCGGCGCTCGAGCTGATCGGTGATCTCGATCTCGCCCGGCTGCGGGGGCGTCACGACACGATCGTTTCACCTGCGTGCGAGGACGTCACCACACGATCGTTTCACCTGGGCGGCGCGGCGGTGCCAACGCACCGCCGCTTCAGGCCACGGTGAGCAGCTAGGCTGAAGTCTATAAATCTGATCGTAATACTTGATTTCAGGACTGCGATGGTGACAATCTGAAGGTGCGGTCGTCTGCTCAGCTCACGGGAGGTTCGCATGACCACCGATACGACCGCCTTCGGCGCGACCTGGATCACGGTCGATCCGGCGATTGCGCAGGTTCCTCTGGGGCATTTCCTTCTCGTGGACATGCTCACGGCGCTCGGCTCCCCAGCACGAGGGCACCGCCTGACCGGTGAGGCACTAGCCGGTGAACAGCCTGTGGCCTGGGGATGTCGTCATGTCGGCAATTACCTGCGCGACGGCGTCCTGCTACCGGACTACGGGCAGATCTGACGATGACGGGACATTCCAGCACCGGATATTCCGATAATGGAATTTCCAGGTCGGGGAAATCGGGACCGGGAAAGTCCGGGACGGGGCATTCCGGGACGGAGGTTTCGGCCGCTGAGTTCCGGGACGCTATGGGGCGGTTCGCGACCGGGGTCACGGTCGTGACATCGGTTGACGCCGACGGCGAGCCCGTGGGGACGACCGCTAACGCGGTCACCTCGCTATCAGTTGACCCGCCGCTGGTCATCGTCTGCTTCGATCTGGGCAGCGTGACGCTGCAGGCGATCCGCAGCCACGGCGCGTTCGTGGTGAATGTTCTCGCCGCGCCGCAGCAGCACCTGTCGACAAACTTCGCCCGACACGGGCTCGCGGCGGCCTGGGACGGGGTGCAGCACCGGCGCGGGCCAACCGGCAGCCCCCGGCTGGAGGATGTGCTCGCGGTCCTCGAGTGCACCGTCGAGCACGCCCTGCCCGGCGGCGATCACGAGATCATCGTCGGCCGTGTCCGGCACGTGGAAACCAGTGCCAACCCGAACGGGCCGCTCGTCTTCTTCCGCGGCACCTACGCTTCGCTGACGGACCAGGACCTTCCCGCCTGCGGCTAACTCCAGACCGCGCGGTGATGGCTCAGCGCACTG
>PMOU01000137.1:0-10346 GCA_003161205.1 Actinomycetota bacterium
ACGTCACCGGCTTGCCGAGCAGCCCCGCGTAGAAGTGGCTCAACACCTTCGCGTCGGGGCAGTCGAGCATGACGCCCATCAGGGTGGTCCGCGGA
Source organism: Actinomycetota bacterium (assembly GCA_003161205.1). Next base: position 96 of record PMOU01000137.1, read on the forward strand.
TCGTCCGGGTTGAGGCACACGTCGAACGGGTGACCGGCCGGGTCGGCCAGCGTGTGCCACCGCTCGCTGCGGCGCAGCAGGGTCGCGCCGAGTTGCTGGGCGCGTTCGGCTGCCGCGTCGATGTCCGGTACCCGGAAGTCGAGATGGGCCTGCTGCGGATGGTCCTGGTCCGGCCAGTGAGGCGGCACGTGGTCGATGGCCCGTTGCAGGCCCATCCGCCAGCCGTCGCCGGTGTCGAGCGTGATCCAGTCATCGTCGTCGCCGGGGACACGCTGCCAGCCGGCAAGCTGCTCATAGAACGTGGCCAGGCGGTCGATGTCCGGAGCGTCGAGTGCCACGGCCCGCAGTGAGCCGATCGTCTGCCGGTGCGATTCGGAGGTCATACCCCCGATCCTGCCCATCCCAGGGCCGGCTCGCCACCGAATCACCTGTCCCACGACCCGGCTGACGACCCGCTTCCCGATGCTGTCGCCGCCGGGACAGAGCCCTATCTCATCGTCGGCGCTATGGCAGACCCCGATCCCGAACCAGCCGCGACTCGTTCTGAGTGAGCGTGCGTTATTGCGGGGTGCAGCCGATCAGGGCACCGATGGCGGCCAGGGCCTGGGGGCGGGCGCGGTAGTACACCCACACCCCGCGCTTGTCCCGGTCGACCAGCCCGGCATCATGGAGCACCTTCAGGTGATGGCTGATGGTCGGCTGGGACAGGTCGAACGCGTCATTCAGATCGCAGACACACGCCTCGCCGCCCTCGCGGGAGGCGACCAGGGACATCAGCCGCAGCCGGACCGGGTCAGCCAGCGCCTTGAGCAGCGGCACGACCTGCTCGGCCTGCTCCATGGTCAGCGGCTGCGCGGACAGCGGCGAACAGCACGCCGCCGACTCGGCCGGGGTCAGCGGGACCACGGAATTCGACATGCATCTATATTGACCTGGCAATAACCGTCGCCTTGCGCCACGCGATCTGGGTGGGGATACGTCGCCCGCCGTCGGCGCAGGACACGATGACACAGCCGACAAGCGATGGTGGTGTCGGCGATCGCGATCCGCCTCCGCAGTCCGGGTGCTCTCGCCCGGCCGCCTGAGCCCGCGAGCCGGGCACGATCCGGCTGTTCGGGTCAGGTGGGCGGCTGCGGTCGGGGCTCAGTGGTCATGGGTATTGCCCGTTTGCCTGGTGCCGGACTGGTACTGCCAGATGACGTAGGTGCCCTGGCCTATCGGAGGGATCTCGATGCCGTACGGGACGACCTGGATGATGTGGTAGTGGTGATTGCGGCGCAGATCGGCGGCGATCTGGCGGTCCAGGCCGGTGGTGTCGGTGTAATTCAGGGCGACCAGGGAGAAGTAGCCTTCGGCGATGTAGCTGGCGTAGACGGGCGCGTTCCCGGGACTGGTGACGCTGGCGGTGGCGGCCGGGCCGCCGGTGCTGATGCCCGCGGGCCGGGTGATGTTGCGGGTGCTGGACCACCGCTGCCACCGGGCGCCCGCGCCCGCGTAGTACTCGGCCACCGACGGATCTTCTACCAGCAGGGGCCCGGTGCTGTGGTCGGCCAGCGGGGTGAAGATCGAGATAAAGCTCGTCGCGTTCGGCCAGCTGGAGGAGAAACTCCGGGACTGGGTGAAGCCGAGCCCGGCCGGGAAGACCAGCGCGATCACGCACGCCCCGCAGGTCACCGCGCGGCCCGGGCCGAGCGGCGAGGCCTCGATGAACCGGTCAACCGTGTAGCCGGCGGCCATCGCGGCGAACCAGGCTCCCAGGCCGACATGATGATTCAGCGCGGCCGCGGTATGCAGGTGAGCCTGCTCCAGCGGCCCGGCCACCAGGGCGGCGGACAGGAACCCGAGCAGCCACGCATGCGCGGCGCCTTGCCGGGTGACGCAGCTGATGACGACGCCGGCTACGGCCAGGACCAGCACCAGGCCAGCCCAGGACCAGGACTGGCCCAGGACCTCCAGCGGGGTAGCCGAACCCGGGGCCCGGGTCAGCATGGTCCGCTCGAAACCACCCAGGTAGCTGCCGCCGCCAGCGCCCAGTCCGGCGGCCAGCAGCACAGCCGTAGCGGCCAGGAGCGTCCCGGCCCGCCGGGCCGCGAGCCACCCGCGCCCGGCCTGGGGCGCGGTCAGCAGCGCGAGCGCGGCGATGAGCGGGTCGAACAGCAGGCAGGTATAGGCCGCGGCGTTGGCCAGCGCCAACGCGGCGGCCGCCGCGACCAGCCACCGGGTCCCGGGTTCCCGGGCCCCGGCCCGGATCACGCACCAGGCCGCCAGCGCGACCAGGAACACCGACATCGCGTCGGTGGTGGCGAAGACCCCCAGGTGCAGGGTGGTACCCAGCAAGGCGAACAGGGCGGCGGCGAAGAACGAGGCGCGCCGCCCGAACAGCCGGGCCGCAGCACCCCAGAGCAACATGGTCGCGCCGAGCATGAACGCCAGGGACAGGACCCGGGCCCCGGCCAGCCCGCCGAGACCATCCGCCGCCGCGCCGAGCGGCGGGTAGATCACCGGCGCGCCNNTCCAGATGCCCGGCATTGAGGTACAGGGCCTCACTCTGGGACGCGGTATCAGCCCTCAGCAGCCGCAGCGACAGCGCTGCCTGAACCGCCAGCACAGCCAGCAGCGGCCACCCCCCGGCCACCCGGCGCCGCAAGCCGCGTGCTTCACCGGATAGAGCCGGCGGCAGAACAGACACCGAGACAGCCGACGCCGGCGACCTCACAGCGTGCTTCCCGGCAGGACACGTCCGCGCAGATAAAAGCCGCAGCCAGGCCGCTGACGGCGTAGCGGACGAGAGAGCCGGACAGGCATGAACAAACCCGGCGATGTGGTAGAAACCATGGCCGGTCTCCGCTTCTTGTGACGACACTCCAACCGATGCGGGCCAGGCTTTCCGGCTCACCTGGGCGCAGGACAGGAGGCTAGCCCGTATACAGCACCATGTCCGTGACTTGCAGAATGAGGCGGGACTCATCGCCTGACAAGACTCCCCGGCTTCCCGGCGGCACCCATTCTGACCTAGGGCTTCCCGCGCCATCACGTCCAGGATCAGACGCAGCGCCGGCGGGTTGACGATGACGCAGCGCAGCAGGATGACACCCGCGTGGTGACCGAGCGTGGCGTCAATCGGCGCAGGCCCGGCGCGCCATCCGAGTGCCGGGCCTGCCGCCGTCGCGAACTACCTATGCCGGTCCGCTCTGGAACGGGAGCTGCTGGCCCGTCTCAAGCAGCGTCTTGAGCCCGCTGAGGATCTCGTTCCAGCCGCCACCGGCCCCACTTGACTCACTCTCGCCCCTAACCACGGCGGCCCACATTGGCGCCCCGGTTACGTCATGGGTGACGGTCAGCTTGGTGACGCCGCCTCGCACGGACTCGATGTCATAGGTGACCCGGGTGAAGGCTTCGGCGGCCATCTCGGGCGTCATCGTCATGCGCCAGGTCTGGACCAGCTTGCGCGGCGGGTCGGCTTCGATCACCTCACCGTCGCTGATGACGTCGGGGCAGCCTAGCGCCTTCATGCCCTCGTTCGCGTAGGCCCGGAAGGCACCGCCGGACCGCAGCTCGTATTCCACCACGGGGGCATAGCCGTACTGCACCGTCCACTCGGGTCTAGTGATCGCATCCCAGATGGCCTCGGGCGTCGCTCTGATGTACACCCGGTACATCTGGGTCGTCTCGGTCGCCGTGATCATCTCCGTGCCTCCAAGTCGGTCTTGAGGTTGGCGAGCGCCGAAACCTGGCGCTCGGTGTACTTGCCGATCCACCGGTCATGGATCAGCCGGATCGGGACCGGGTTGAGAAAGTGCAGCTTCTCCCGGCCGGACCGGCGCGTGACGACAAGCCCTGCCTCCTCCAGCAGGCGCAGATGCTTCATGACCCCAATGCGCGTCATGTCCACCTCGGCTTCGAGCTCGGTCAACGTGCGGCCCTCACGCTCGAAGAGCAAGTCGAGCAGGAAACGACGGGTCGGGTCGGCAAGCGCCTTGAACACACGGTTGTCGTCCACGCCCAACAAGATATGTAACCTAATGGTTACCTGTCAAGCCTGCGACGTCACGGTGGCCCTGGACGATTTCTCAACAGCCGGCGAGAGCCAAACCCGAAGGTCGCCGAGCTTGCGGATCTTGAACTCGCCGAGCACCGGCCCGATGGTGCGGCGGACATAGCCCTGGTGCGCCTCTCGGGTGGGCACCTAGAGGTCAGCGACTTCGAGGTACTTGCCGAGCGCCTGGCCGAGAGTCGCATGCCGGGTCGGGGGAACCGGCCGCCGTCGGCCTCTACGAGCATCCGGCTGAGTGCTGCGTGGGCGGCAGCCTCGTCGGGGCAGGTCTGCCTGAGAAGCGTTCCTTGCCGGGGACCAGACCGGTTCCCGCGTAGACCCCGAACGAGCCGCTCAGCAGCTGCTCTATGTGACCTTGCCGGTCTTGGCTAAGACCGGCAAGATAGCCTAATTTAAGCCTATTCGGTCCACATCATTGAACGCTTCTGTTCGATTTATAGCCTCTAGCTTGAGCCGCCTATCGGAATCGAACCGATGACCTACGCATTACGAGAGGCATGCTCCCGGCCCCACACGCTCTAGCTGCACCGATAGCACCGGTGATCGCACTGACGACACCCGCTGCGCTGGGATTATCTGACGACTCGGTCCACGAACCGGTCCACAGTTCACGCCCCAATTAGCGGCCCGGCGACATGGATCAACTCAGCTTAATGCCGGGCGGTCCAGAGCTGCCGATAGCCGTCGTCCCACACACCCATCGTCCAGCTCGCAGGTAGCGCGTCAATGTCGATCGCCCGGCTGGATCCACATCGACACGTGAGCTGGCTCTAGAGCGGTATGGATGACACCGGTGAGGTCGGCCTGGACCGCGTCGGTGTCTATCGCGTCCTTGAGTCGGACCGCGAACGCCGCCACCAGGCGCTCGGCGTCATACCGGGCCCGGTTGAACCGGCGATCCACAGCGTGCTGCACCCGCCGCCGGACCGGATTGAACAGCGCGGCCGCCACCAGGGTAGACGCGGCCACCGCCACCGAGCCGTGGACCTTGAACACCTGGGTGGACAGCAGCACCAGTCCGGCGTACACGCCGACCAGCAGTCCGGTGACGATCGCGTAGGACAGGGTCCGGGAGACGAGCCGGTCGATCTCGTACAGCCGGTATCTCAGGATTGCCACCCCGATCGACACCGGCAGCGCGGCGACCCCGAACCAAAGGAGGCCGGGGAGCACGCTAAGCAGCGTCTTCGAGCCGCCTGAAGTGCCAAGGGAATTCGCCAGGAACAGGCAGATGATCGTGACGGCGGCCCCGCTGGCCAGCCACTTCAGCTGCTGGCGCCGGTCCCCGCTGCTGCGCCGCCAGCTCAGCGCCTGCCGGGCGATNNAAGGCCAGCGCGAGCGCGACGCCGCCCACGCTGAGCGGGCCCTGCATGACACCGAACCAGCCGGTGGGCTGGTCGATGGCGGTCAGCCCTGCGTCGGAGTCGACGCGGATCGGGTGCGCGGCCAGGGCGCCGACGATGGCCGCGCAGGTCACGAGGATCAGAATCGTGAATACCACGCAATACAGCCGCAAGGCTGCGCGCCAGAACCGGGACGACAACCTGCCGTCGGGGAAAAGCGCGACGGCGAATCCGAACAGGAGCAGGCTGGGACCCCAGAAAGAGCTCAGGGCCAATCCCGCCGGGGCCAGCGGCAGGTGATGGCCCTGCCGGTAGACCAGATACCCATAATCTCCACCGGCCGTGGACAGCAACATGAAGACGCCGACCACCAAGAACAGCCAGCCGATCGGGTTGCCCGGCTGGCGCCGGGTCACCAGCCAGCCCACCGCCGCGCAAGGAACGCCGATCGCCGCCGCGACCAGGGAGTTAAAAACCTGACCCGACACCACGGTCACCGGGACCGCAGCGGCGAAGGACGCCACGACCAGGATGCCGAGCACTGCTCTCCAGGACCTCGCTGACCCCAGGCGGACGCTCATGAACCGAACCCTACGCGCGGAGCGTTCGGTAAACGTTACGGCTTATGGCGGCAAGTGCAAGTCCTGGCTGGGCTCAGATCCGGGGATGGCCCGCGGAGTGTACGTGTCCGCCCCTCCAGCATCAAGCGTGACTGTGACCGTAGGGCAACGAGTACCGCATAAGGTGCCCGCTGAACGCACACGCCAAGTCACGCTTGACACCGGCGGCCTCTGCGGACACTCCGGTCAGAAGCCAAAGGGACAGGCCGGAGCCTGCCCGGACCGGACGCGGGCCATCCCCTGCAACATGCAGGCAGTCACGACGGCGACGAGGACCAGGGCGCCGAAGTCCCAGGCGTCGAGCGCGAAAGGGAGCCACGGGAACGAACGACTTCCCGAGTGTCTGGACGTGCCTGGACAGCCGACAGGAACGCGCCCGAGGTCACGGACTGATCTGAACCAGCCGGGAAGCCGGTACGGGGATCTACGGATCAGAAGGTTGGAGGTTCGAGTCCCTCCGAGCGCCCAACCATCTACGCAGCTCAGCGCGTTGAGCCCCGGTTTCTGGGCCCGGTGCTTGACTCCACTTGATCCTTGACGGATCGGCCTCGCTTGATGGTTGACACACCCTAGACGTTTACGTCGTCCTGACATCACGGCCGCACGTTGTCTACCGTCTGGTTAGAGGGGTGACGAAAAGATCACCGCCACGCGGCAGGCGGTCTGTACGGGCTGGATGTCCCGTGCTGAGCCGTAACGTTCCCGGAACGGTGCGAGCATAGCGTGCCCTCATGATGGGGACACAGGCGACGGGCCGGAGCCAGCTGCGGTTCGCTTCTGACCGACGCAGGCTCCCCGCTACGGTAGTCACCCCGCGGCGGCTCTCGCCGTGGCGTCAAGAAGGGGGTCACTATGACCTGGATCAGGAATCTGGCACAGAACCCGTGGAGAAACGCGGGTTTGGCAGTGCTCATCGGAGTGGTGTCGTTTGTGGTCGCGAGCACCGCCCTGCCGCAAGGAAATGTCCCATGGACGGCGATTTTCTGGTTTCTCATACCTCTTATCATGCTAATCACGGCTATCACGCTGGCCGTGATCGGTGTCCGGCACAGGAAGGTAAGCACAGAAGCGTAAAACCGCCGCAATGCTACTGAGCAACTTTGCCTGCGCGGGATATACACGGGATGATCTTGCTCGGCGAGCCAGCTCCGAACGCCAACAACGCAGATAGCATCGCTAACGGACCTCTGGTCATCGCGACCATCCAGTTCTTGAGACCATATCTGGGGTGTCGGCAAGCGCGGAAGGAGGCGGTTGCCGCTGGGGCCGGAAGCGGCTGCTGCCGCGACCGTGGGGCCTGGGTAGAGCCGAGCAGACCAGGTCCCGCGGGGTCCGCAACGCCAGCGCGGCCTGTCTCTCACAGCTCCATCTCGATGTCATAGGACCTTTCCGCCTTCCGGTCGGCTGCCGGTCCGGCCTGGGCCTCGCGCTCTACCCGTGCGGTGTGCTGGCTGCTGGCGTCGAGCTCTGCGCGCTGCGCGTCGATCCGGCGCGCGGCCTGGTCCGCGCGGGCCTGCAGCTCATCTAGCTGGGTGGCGCACCCGTCGTCAGCGGGAACAGGTCCGGCAGGTTCGGGTTGCAGACCGCCTGGTTTGGATGCCTCCGGCTCGGGTTCCGTCCGGGATACGGGTATTGCCGGCTTGGGCTGATCGACGTGCGGTTCGCGCCCAGGTGCACAGGCATCCGGTTCCTCGTGCCCGGCTTCCGGTTTCCTTGCCGACGGCCACGGCTGGCCGTGATAGATAGCGGCCTGGTGCTCGCGCTCGATCCCGCGGTCCACGGCGTCGGCGTCCGCCTGGAACTCCTGCCACCAGGTGGCTATGCTCTGCGGACCCGATGGTCTCCTGGCAGGCGGGTGCTGCCCACGGCGCTGCAGCTCGGCCTTGGCCTTCCCGGCTATCTCCCGTGTGCTGGCGGTCCGGGCAGACCATTCCTCGAACCGCACGTCCGCGGCTTGCAGGCGGCTCGTCTGGACGGCCAGCGCGGCAGCCAGCGACCTGGCGTTCTCCGCCTGTTCCCGTTGGCGCTCTGTCATGGCATCCGCCGACTGCTGCCAGGCATCGGCCTCGGCCTGCGCGGTCAGGCGAAGCTGGCTGCTCATGTCCGGCGGCGCGGTCGCCTGCGCGCGGTCGCCTGCATGTACCTGCGCTTCCAGGACATCCCGGCTCATGGCCCGGATCTCGGCTTGTTCGTCAGCGATCTCCAGGGCGCGGAAGGTGTCTTTGCGCAGGGCTTCGAGCTCGGGTCCGGGATGGGGCTCGAAGCTGACTGCCTGGTCCGGGTCGGTGATCCCCCGGACCTCCCGGTACGCCGCGGCCGTGCCGGCCCGCCGCGCGTAGTCTTCCCGCAGGACCGGGGAGGCATCCGGGCCGGGCGGCGGCCCGAGATGGCGGGTCAGCCACGGCTCGGGGTTGGCCATCGCCAGTTCGCCGAGTTCCCGGCGCCGGTCATCGAGCCCCGCGGCCAGCTCGTGAGCCAGCGCCGGAGCGTTCGCTGGCGTCCGCTGCGCCCACGTCGCACCGTGTCTTTGTGCCGGGAGTTGCAGGCGCCGCAGGCGGCCGTGCAGGACGCTGGCGATGGACCGGGCGCCATCCATCGGACCGGCGGTGATCCGGTCGATGAGATCACTGATATCTTGTCCGGCCAGCTGAGCATCCCTCAGCGCGTTTTGCAGCACGGGCCGGGAGGGTTCCCGCTGGTACCGCCAGGCTTCGGAGTCGGTCAGCCTGGCCGTGATCTGCTCGTCGATGTCCGGGTACAGGGTCTGCCGGACGGCGGCGGACCACAAGGTGAGCAGGTGACCGGTTCCGCCGACCCAGTCCCTGGCGTGGCGGATCTGCCCGGTGGCGGACAGGTCGTCCCCGTCGCGCTGCAGGATGCCCGCGAGCACGGATTCGGGACTGGCCTGCTGGTACGGCTCGTGCCCAGCCGGGGCGGTCGTGCCGGTGATTACGTGCGCGGTGTTGGCCAGGCGGCCGCGGGTCATGCCGACGTACAAGGCCTGCCTCGACAAGGTGCCGGTGACCAGGAGGTGCGTGGTGTCGACGGTGCGGCCCTGGGCGACGTGGACGTTGCCGCCGTAGGCCAGCTCGGCGCTGGCCGCGAGATAGGTCCGGGAGATCCGGAACGTCCCGGTCCAGGTGCCGTCCAGGCGCTGCCGCCGGACCTCGGCGGCCGGTCCCCGCCACCCGGTGATTTTCAGGGTGTCGCGGTTGGTGAGCTTGCGGCCGCCGGCGTCGATCTCGGTGTTCAGGCGGGCGCGGACCAGGTCCCCGGTCCCGGCGTGGTTGCCGTCCGACAGCCCCGCGGCCGGCGGCCCGACGGCGCCCATCGCCGCGAGCCGGGCCTGGACCCGCCGGGACAGTTCGGCGGCTTCGGCGTTGGACCCGGCCAGCAGCAGCGCGTCGTTGCCGCGCAGGTGATCGGCGAGCCACGTCGACGCGGCGCGGTCGTAGGCGGCTTCTTCATCGGCGCCCCGGATGCGGCCGTGCCGGTCGTAGGCGGCGACCGCGGCGAGGTCGCCGTCGCGGAGCCGGACGCTGGCCTGCCGCTCCCACCGGCCTCGAACCGGCGCACCTCGTGCAACCTCGCGGCGGGGACGGCGGCGGCCAGCAGGGCGAGCATTCCCCCGGCCTCGACCGCGCCGAGCTGGGCGGTGTCACCGGTCGCGATGATCCGCGCTCCGCCCTGCCGGGCCGCCTCGCCGATCATGGCCAGGTCGGCGGTGCTGAGCTGGCTGGCCTCATCCAGGACAAGCACGTCGTCGCGGTGCAGGGGTACGGCGCGGCGCAGCTCCCTGGAGCCTTCGATCTTGCCGAGGAATTCGGCGATGTTGTAGCTCTCCGCCAGGCCCTCGTGCGCCAGCACCCGGGCCGCGTTGGTCGAGGTGGTCAGGCCAATGACCCGGCGGCCGGTGAGCGAGGTCCACAGCCGGGCGAAGGCGGCCATCGTGTGGCTCTTGCCCGCCCCGGCCGGGGCGATCAGCACCGCCGCCGCGGCAGACGCGGTGAGCATCATCTGCACCGCGTCGCACTGCCCGCCGGTCAGCCCGGCACCTTCTGCGGCCGCCCGTGCCTGCCCGGCGCTGACCAGCTGCGGCACCGTCCGCCTGGCGGCCGCAAGGATCTGTTCCTCGGTGTCCAGGTGGGCCAGCGTGCAGTAGCGCTCTTCGTTCGGCGGCCGGTAGATGCTGCCGCCGTCCGACGCGCGGACGCCCAGGCCGGTCACGTCGGCG
>PMOU01000137.1:10406-16407 GCA_003161205.1 Actinomycetota bacterium
GTGCACCGCCGACAGGGCGCGCATCTCGCGGTGCACGGTCTGGGCTTGCCAGGCGGCGAGCCGCTGCGCCGCGGTGGGCTCGGTCGCGCCGGTCTGCCCGGCCAGGGTGCGGCGGGCCTGGGCTTTGGTGCGGCGGGTGTTCTGCCCGGCCTGCTGGTGCAGCAGCCACAGCGTGCGCCGGGACGGCGGCTTACCGTGCACCGCCTGGTACTCGCGGGCGAGGCGTTCGGTTCGCCGGTGACGGCGACGGCGCGGGAGCTGAACAGGTCCATCACGTCCTGGCTGACCCCGCCGACCTCGGCGCCGTTGCTGTCGGCCCGGGGCACCATGACGTACCCGAGGGCGGACAGCCTGGCCTCCAGGACCCGGTCCGCGACCGGGGCGACGCCGAGCCGCTGGCTGTGCAGGGACCGGGAGTCCAGGGTCCGCCACGTATCGTCGGCGCCGTCGCCGCGCTGGATCCGGTTCCAGATCGCGACGTGCACGTGCAGCTGCGGGTCCCCGTCGCGGGACAGGTGGTGCAGAAACAGGCTGGCGACCAGGCCGCCGCCGTCCCGCCACTCCCCGGTCCGGGCGGAATGGTGCCCGGTCCGGGTGTAGGCGGCATGCCGGTCCAGCCAGCTCACTGCTTCGCGCGCCGAGTCCATCAGCGCGTCCTCCAGCTCCTCGGCGCGGGCGTCGAACGCCGCGGCCTGGTCGTCCTGGCCGCGGTCGCGGGCCTGGCGGGCGCAGACCCGGTAGGAGGCGTGCAGCACCGANNGTTCGGCCGCGCGGACCTCGGCCAGCTCGGTCGCGCTGGCGTACGGCTGCGCGGCCAGGTACGCCGTCACCGCTGCCTGCTCCCGGTCCCCGGCCGCCTGGGACCGACGCCTTGTGACCAGAAGTTCCCCGCCCGGTCCGATGTTGTGCTGATACAGGCGACCGATCACGCGCGGGTCGACCTGCCCGGCCAGCCCGAGCGCCGCTGCGCCCTTCCCGGCCCACTCCCCGGCCGGTTCTCCTGCCGCGGTGTAGTACGACATGGCCCCGGCGCAGCCGCCGCGGTCCTGACCGGAGGTGAAGTAGGCGACGTCGTGGCCCGCGTGCAGCGTCACAACAGTGGACACGATCCGTTACCGCCTGCGCCCGTTTTCCGCGTTCATCGTTCGTGATGCCTGTGCCCGATTCGTTTTCAGCATGCACGGACGGTAAGGCGGGATCACGCACAATTTGCGGATTACCTCACCGTCGCTGACCGGCGAGCGCTGCGGCGGTTCGCATCTCGGAGGGGAGAAACCCAGCGCAGCCGACTGCACGCCGCGCTTACGGCCCGGACGGGACGGGAGGATGCAGCCGGGCCGCCCCCGCCGCCGGGACATGCCGCGTCCGGACGACCATCCACGCTGGAGCGCGGCCCCGGGCCATGTCCTTCCGCCGCCACGATCGTGGCCTTGCTCGCCAGCGTGCCCCGGCCGGCCCCAGGGGCGGCGCAAGGACCGTCATCCGGCAGCACGATGTCGCGCGGGCTGGCGAAGATGACCGCCCGGGCCGCCGCGGCCGAGCCGTTCGCCAAGGGCAGCGGGCTGCTCGCGGACCTTGCCGGGGTGACGGTCTCCGCCCGGCGGATCGAGCGGCACGCCGAGGCTGACGGGACGGCGGCTGCCGCCGCGATCGCGGAGCGGGCCGCGGCGATCCGCGATCGCAAGGTCATCCCGATGCCGCCCGCTGGCCTGCCGGACAAGATGTATATAGCCATCGACGGCACCGGCGTGCCGGTAGTGCGCGCCGAGACCGAGGGCCGGGCCGGGAAAGGCGAGGACGGCAAGGCCCGGACCCGCGAGGCGAAGCTGGCCTGCGTGTTCACCCAGGCCAAGGTGGATCAGGACGGGTATCCCGTCCGCGACCCGGGCTCCTCGTCCTACCTGGGCACGTTCGCGCCGGCCGCCGGGTTCGGGGTCCTGATGGCCGCCGAGGCCCGCCGCCGCGGTGCCGGCCACGTCCGGCAGCTGACCATCCTGGGCGACGGCGCGGTGTGGATCTGGAACCTGGCCAGCGAGCACTTCCCCGAAGCCACCCAGATCGTGGACCTCTACCACGCTCGTGAGCACCTGCACGACCTCGGCAAGTCCCTGGCCTTCATGCTCGGCGACACCGCCAGCGGATGGCTCGCCGAGCGCAGTGCCGAGCTCGACGCCGGCGACATCGCCGCGCTCGCAGCCGCCGCCCGCGTCTTCCCCCTGACCGGGGTCAAAGCCGCCGAACGGGACAAGGCCCTGGCATACTTCGAGACCAACGCACCCCGGATGCGCTACAAGCACTTCCGCTCCCATGGCCTGTTCGTCGGCTCCGGCGTGGTCGAAGCAGGCTGCAAAGCGGTCATCGGGCAGCGCCTGAAACTGTCAGGCATGCATTGGACCTGCGACGGCGCGGCCGGCATCCTCACCTTGCGCTGCCAGCAAGCCAGCGGACGCTGGGAAGAGATCTGGCACCAGCCGAACAACCAGACACACCGTGCTGACCTCGGGTCCCGGGCAAGTTGATCTTGCTACCTACAAAATTGACGCGCACCCCCCACACCAGGCCGGGCACCAAAATGACAGACCCAAACGTGAAAATGGTCCCCACTGAAACGTGAGGACCTCCTGGAGCCGCCTATCGGAATCGAACCGATGACCTACGCATTACGAGAGGCACGCTCCCGAGCCGCACGCGCTCTAGCTGCACCGATAGCACGGGTAATGGCACCGGTGGCACTCGCCGCGCTGGGATTATCTGGTGACCCGGTCCACGAATCGGTCCACGGTCCACGCCCCGGGAGATCGTGGGCAGAACGCGCCGGGCTCACGATCCGTTGCGCTGCCCGGAGGGAACAAGGCGGTCTTAGTATTCTCCTAGGAGACGGGAGTGGCGATGAGCGCCGAGACTGGTACAGCAGTCGGCGAGACCGGCGAGAGCGGATGCTGGTGCTGCGGCCGGGTTACCGCTGAAGGCGCCCTGGTGCGGCTGGGAAATCATCCTGAGGTGGGTGTCTGCGTCAGCTGCGTCCGGTTCCTGGGGCGCCGGGCCAGGGACTACCAGGCGTCGGCGGTGCGCAGGCGGCTGCGTGGCGCGGCGGAGTCGGTTCGCGGTGAGGTCATGTCCCGGGGACTGCATGAGCGTCCTGTCGTCGGACCGGCGTTGCGGTGGCTCAACCGGCACGTGCCCTGGTAGCGGCACTGAGCCGTCCTGGTCAGCGTCGGCGGCATTCCGGCGGCTGTTCGGGGTCTTGGTAGCATTCCGGGTGTACCGCACTGGTAGCGGCCTTCGTCATTTCGCGTTGCTCGTTCGTGTCATGGAGGCCTGCTGATGTCACCTATCGAGGTGCGCCCGTTCCGCCGCGGCGACCGGGACCAGCTCACTCAGCTCGTGAATTCCCATGCCGCCGCGGTGGTGCCCGGGATGGGCGCGTCGGTCAGCACGGTGCTGTCCGCGCTTGAACGGCAGCCGGGCGAGTTCATCGAAGATCCGTGGGTGAGCGAGCGGGTAACCCTGGTAGCTTCCCAGCAGGACCGGATCGGCGCGGCCGCCCACCTGCTCCGGTATTTCCCCGATGAGCGGGCCGGGACGTCAGCGCGGGACGCCGGCGAGATCCGCTGGCTGTTGTTCTGGCCCGAGGCGCCGACCGGGAATCCCTGCTGGCCGGACGCGGCGGAAGCGGCCGGGGCACTGATGGGCGCGTGCATCCGCCAGCTGGAGGACTGGGGGGTGACGCGCCAGCAGGCGGGTGGCGAGCTGCCCGTGCGCGGCGTGTACGGGGTGCCGGAGCAGTGGCCGCATATCCGCGCGCTCTACCAGCGGGCCGGGTTCACTCATACCGGGCACACGGAGATCGTCTACCTGGCCAGGGTCGACGACCTGCCCCGCCAGGCCGCAGTTCCCGTCGACGGGCTGGCGGTGCGCCGGACCGCCGGGACGAACGGCACCCGCCTGTCGGCCGTCCTCGGCGACGAGGTGATCGGCTACACCGAGGTCGACACCTTCGAGACGGGAGAACGGCTGCCCCGGCACGGCGGGTGGGCCGACGTCGGCAACCTGCGGGTCAACGAGCCGTACCGGCGGCGTGGCGTCGCGTCCTGGCTGCTCGGGCAGGCCGCTGACTGGCTGCGGCTGGCAGATATCGGCCGGCTCCTGGACTACGCCTGGCTCGACGGCACCGACCCGGGCGGGCTGGACTACGCGGACTACCGCGCGTTCCTTCCCGCAGCCGGATTTCAGGAACTCACCCGCACCAGGCGAGGATGGACCCGTGACACGGCAAGAAGCCTGAGCAGCCAGCCCGGCCCGGCCGGCTCACCAGGCAGGTAAGGAGGCGGTGATGGACCTGAGGGTACTGGCCGTGCCGGACTGCCCGAACGTGGTGCTGCTGGAGGAGCGCCTCGCGCAGGTACTCCAAGGCCGCCGCGACGTGACCGTCAGCCGCCAGGTGATCGCTGACCAGGACGAAGCGGCCCGCCAGGGAATGCACGGCTCGCCGACGATCCTGGTTGACGGGAAAGACCCGTTCGCCGAGCCGGGCCAGCCAGCCAGCGTGTCGTGCCGCCTGTACCGGGACGGCAGCGGCCAGGTCGATGGCACGCCCTCGGTCAGCCAGCTCCGTCAGGCCCTCGGCGAGACAGCACCCTTTGCGGGCGATGCGGGCACCCAGGACTGGCTGGACGAGCTCGGACGCGGCGGCCGGGGACGGGTAGCGCCTGCCGAGCGCGGCCTGCGGGCGGTTCATCAGGCGGTGCTGCGCTGCTTCGCGGTAACCGGCCGCGCTCCGGAGCAACGTGTACTCGACGAGGCCGCCGCGCCCTTTGACGCCCGGCAGGTCGTTGCGGAGCTGGCCGAAGCTGACTTCCTCTGCCTCGGCCAGGCCGGGCGGATCAGTGCCGCGTACCCGTTCTCCGCCACCGCTACGCCGCACACGGTCCTGATCACCGGCGGGGCCAGCGCCGTCGCGATGTGCGCCATCGATGCCCTGGGCATGGCGGAGATGCTGCACGCGAGCGTGCTGATCAGCTCCGCCGACCCCTCGAACGGCGAGCCGGTCACCGTCACCCTCGACGGACGTGACGCCGTGTGGGATCCGGCGACGACCGTCGTGTTCGCCGGCCGGACGGCGGACCGGTGCGCGGGACCGTCCGCTGAGATCTGCTGCGAGCATGTGAACTTCTTCACCAGCCACGCGGCCGCCGAGGCCTGGGCCAGCGCGCATCCCGAGATCACAGGCGGGCTCTTGAGCCAGGCCCGCGCCCTCGCACTCGGGGAACAGATATTCGGGCAGCTCCTCCGCTTAACCAGGTCAGGACGGCAAGCGACGGCGGGACGCCTGCGGATAGCTCCGGTTCCTGAGGCCATGATTTCGCAGCGGCTCCGCCACCGTGTGCTTAACATGCGGCGGCTGCCGGGACTGTCCGGCGGCTAGGATGACGACCACGATGAGTGAGCACGAGACCGGCAAGCAGATCCCGGGCGACGGCCCGGTAGCGGTCG
Source organism: Actinomycetota bacterium (assembly GCA_003161205.1). Next base: position 15,900 of record PMOU01000137.1, read on the forward strand.
AGCTGCGGCTGGCGGTTCGTGCCGGGGATGTCGCAGCCATCCAGAGATTGCTGCGTGAGGATCCCGCACTGGCGTCGGCCAGGCTTGTCGGCAAGGACGGCGGCTCCGGGACGCCCTTGCATCTTGTCGCGGACTGGCCCGGCTACTTCCCCAACGGCCCGGAGATCGTCCGGCTCCTGATCGAGGCTGGTGCCGACCCCAACGCCCTGTCCAGCGGCCGGAATTCGCCCGGTCCAGGTGATGAGACGCCGTTGCACTACGCGGCCAGCAATGACGACGTCGACGTGGCCGAAGCCCTCATCGATGCTGGAGCCGATATCGAGACACCTGATGGCTCGATCGGCACCCCGCTCGATAACGCCGTCGGTTACGGCTGCTGGCACGTGGCCCGCCTGCTGGTGGCGCGCGGCGCCAGGGTGGACAAGGCCTGGCATGCCGCCGCCCTCGGCATGCTGAGCCGCCTCGCCGCGCTGGTGGGAAACGACCCGCCAGCTGAGGACGTGTCGCA
>PMOU01000009.1 GCA_003161205.1 Actinomycetota bacterium
CTGGCCGATGCCACGGTCTTTACCGGCTTGTTCTACCGGGATCAGATCGCGCGGTACTACCGGGCCAGCGGGCTGCCCGAACCCTACGCTGCCACCGCGCGCCGGAAGATCGTGCCCGAGGCACTCGAACAGCGAGTGCTGGCAGCCTTCGCGGGTTCAGCGTCGCTGTTCCGTAAGACCTCGTGCGCTGTCTCCTACGCGCACGGGCTGCCCGATTACAACGGTCATTACGGCATCCGGGAACTGTGCGATATCTGCCCGGCTGGCCAGGTCAGCCTGTGCCGCAGCGCGCACCGGGTACCTGCTGCGGACCAGATTTACCAGCTGGCCCGCGCGTTGCCGGAAACGCAGGGCATACAGGTAGTAGACATCAGCGAGCGGGCCGCCGTCGTGTCCGGGCTGGGCGATGAGCAGCCGCGCTACTACCTGCAACATGCGCTCGGCTTCCAGATGCACGACGTGCGGCACCCGCACCACGTGCACCGTCACGGCCGCGCCGATACCGGATGGGACACGCCTCACGATGACTGACTGGACAAGCCTGCGCTACGCCGTCGCCGACGTGGAAGGCAACGGCCAGCAGCCCCCCGATCTGGTAGAACTGGCAGTCCTGCCGATCACGGACGGCGTCATCGGTCAACCAGTGAGCTGGCTGGTCAAGCCACCGCGGCCGATCACCTACTTCGCCACCAGCATTCACGGAATTTCCGGTGAGGATGTCGCCAGCGCCCCCGCCTTCGCCGACATCGAGCACGAGGTGCGACGGGCGCTGACGGACAGGGTGCTCGTCGCCCACAACGCGCATGTGGACCTAGCCGTCCTGCGCCGCGAATTGGGTGGCTGGGAGTCCCCCGAGGTGTTCGACACGCTCAAGCTCGCCAAGCGGCTGCTCCAGGGCCAGCCCAGTTACAAGCTCGGCGCGCTCGTCAAGGCGCTGTCACTGGATGACGGGATGCCCCCCGGCCTCGAACCTCACCGGGCCGCCTATGACGTGCTGGTCACGGCCCGCTTGCTCGCCCGGCTCGCCACCCGCCACGACGGAAGCCCGGTCTCGCTCGATGAACTTCGCGGGCAGCCAGGAGACCAGAAACCCGGAGGCCCAGATGAGGCTGCGCCCCTTTTCTAGCCAGGACCGAGGCATGTTCATCAGCATCGACGGCCCCAGCGGCGCGGGGAAATCCACGATAGTCCGCCACCTGGCGCAAATGCTGGTAGCGGCCGGCGAGAACGTGCATATAACTGCCGAGCCGTCAAACGGGCCGATCGGCGTGTTGTGTCGGGAGCTGACTGAATCGGTTACTGGCCACGCCCTCGCCTGCCTGTACGCAGCCGACCGCTACCACCACGTGCAAACGGAAATCCGCCCGCACGCGGAAAGCGGAGAAACCGTCATCAGCGATCGGTATATCCCGTCCGGCCTTGTCATGCAACGGTTTGACGGTATCGACCCATCCTTCCTATGGCATCTCAATTCCGAAGCTGACCGTCCTGACCTGGCTGTGATCCTGGAAGCTGACCCGGACACCATAGCGGAAAGGCTAGCCGCACGCGGTCCGCACAATCGCTTCCAGCTCACGCCAGGCAGCAGCCACGCCGAGGCTCACTTCTACCGGCAGGCAACCGAAAGGCTGATCCAGGCCGGTTTTGACGTACTGCGCGTGGACTGCAATAAGCGACCCCCAGAACAATCTGCGGCATTCATCGAGCAATGCTTGAAACCTGTGGATCTGCCGGGAAGGGCGCGAGCGAAGGAGGGTGTACCTTCCCGGTGACCGAGTCGTAGAGGTCTCAAGCAATGGCCGGCGCTGGAACGCCGAGCCGGGAAGGTACACCCATGCTCACAGTAGTGCCTGACGTGGCTGGCGCGCTGCCGGCTGAGGGGCAGCCGTCGTCGCTGATTGACCAGATCGTGCGGGACGGCGCCCGGCAGATGCTGGCTGCGGCGCTGCAGGCCGAGGTCGCCGCCTACGTCGGCCAGTTCGGCGGGGTTCGTGACGAGGACGGCCGCCGCCTGGTGGTGCGCAACGGCACCGCGGAGCCGCGCATCGTGGTGACCAGCGCCGGGGCGGTGGAGGTGACCGCGCCGCGGGTGAACGACAGGCGCACCGACCCGGAAACGGGGCAGCGGATGCGGTTCTCCTCGGCGATCCTGCCGCCGTGGGCGCGCAAGACCCCGCAGGTCAGCGAGGTGCTGCCGCTGCTGTACCTGCACGGCCTGTCGTCGGGGGACTTCGTGCCGGCGCTCGGCCAGTTCCTGGGCAGCAGCGCCGGGTTGTCGTCATCTACGGTCACGAAGCTGACCGAGACGTGGACGGCCGAGGCCGCGGTGTTCATGACCCGGGACCTGTCCGGCGCGGATTACGTGTACCTGTGGGTGGACGGGATCCACCTGGGCATCCGGCTGGGCGAGGGCAAGCTGTGCCTGCTGGTGATGATCGGGGTGCGCGCCGACGGGCGCAAGGAGCTGGTCGCCCTCGCCGACGGCTACCGCGAGTCCGCCGAGTCGTGGGCGGACCTGCTGCGCGATTGTGCCCGGCGGGGGATGCGCGCCCCGGTGCTGGCGATCGGGGACGGGGCGCTGGGATTCTGGAGTGCGGTGCGGGAGGTGTTCCCGCAGGCCAGGACCCAGCGCTGCTGGTTCCACAAGATCGCCAACGTGCTCGGCGCGCTGCCGAAGTCCGCGCACCCGGGCGCGAAGAAGGCCCTGGCCGAGATCTGGAACGCCGAGGACAAGGACCACGCCCGCACGGCTGTCAAGGCCTTCGCCGCCGCCTACGGCGCCAAGTTCCCCAAGGCCGCCGCCAAGATCACCGACGATGAGGAGGAGCTGCTGGCCTTCTACGACTACCCGGCCGAGCACTGGGTGCACCTGCGCACCACCAACCCGATCGAATCTACTTTCGCGACGGTCCGTCTTCGCACAAAGGTCACCAAGGGCCACGGCTCGAAGGCGGCCGCGCTGGCGATGGCGTTCAAGCTGATCGAGTCCGCGCAGCGCCGCTGGCGGATGGTCAACGCACCCCACCTGGTCGCGCTCGTCCGCGCTGGGACGATCTTCGTCAACGGCAAGCTCGTCGAACGACCCGAGGACCAGGCCGCCGAGGCGACCCAGCCGGAAGCAGCCTAAAAGATCTCGATCCACAGGTATTGACAATTACTCCATTCATCCGCGATCAGCTCGTGAGCTTCTTCGCGTCCGCGGCTAATTAGTTGACTGCACTACGGGAGAGACTTCCATGCATGGCAAGACGAGTGCTGCCAGGCAGGACAGCGCGGACGGACACGCCCGTCATGTCGAAGCACCGCAGCGAGCGGCGCCACTAGTCCGCGGCGATCCCCGCACTTGCCAGCCCAGCCCTGCGGTGAGGATTCCGCCATTCGTGGCATCGCAGGATAGTAGCTGGGCTAGCCAGTGGCCGCTGCAGACCTTCCTAGAGCTAGGCGCCCTTCCAGGTGCCGTGCCATACGCCCGTCTGCACGCCCGGCAAATGCTATGGGAATGGCAGCGCACCGGCCTGAGCGACATCGCTGAATTGCTCATTTCAGAGCTGGTAACGAACGCGGTACAGATATCATGCGCGGACGCGCAAACTACACCGGTACGACTATGGATGCTAGCCAACCGGGCGCGGGTCCTAATCCTGGTGTGGGACTCCAGCCCGCTACCTCCGGTGCGCATGAGTTCCAGACAGGACGACGAGAACGGCCGTGGCCTGCTGCTGGTGGAAACCCTCAGTACGCAATGGGACTGGTACTTCCCGCCGCAACACAACGGCGGCAAGGTGGTCTGGTGCGAGCTACGGGTTTAAACGTCCACGACATGGAGCACCGCGGGCGCGAAGAGCGCATGGAAGGAAAATCGCGCGTGACGACCAGCCCTCCACCTTACAGCGGTATCCCACGGCAGGAGCCAACGGGACAGCAGGGCGCCGACGAGCTAACGCCCGTCCTCGCCAGTTCCGCAGCATTGCCGTCTAGGCCGCGGCCGGATGCGGTGGGTGCGAGGAACTGGATGCCGGTCGATCCGGATATCCTACGCCGCGTGCGATCGGCCCTTGACCGGCTATGACCCAGAACCACCTTGATCACTACAGAGATCTCCGGCACGCAGCTCAGCCCCTCGTTGGTGCGCCCTCCACCGCGGAGGCCGCGGTACGACAGCTTGGATCAAGCCGAGTTTGAGTCGGTCGGCGACTTCGGCAATGTCCGCCGAGGCTGATGTCAATGTCTTCACTCACCTGTCTCACGGCCGGTTACGCAGGGCTTCAAGGCTGGCGGAAGATCTGCCAGGTGAGGGTAGGAACTACCGTGAGGTAGACGAGGAGGCCCGGCAGTCGCTGTGCGTTCGTCGTGGCTACGTTCTGGCACGGCGTAATCCTCTGGGGTTTCTAGCGAGGCGTCGGCTTGCACAAATTCCACCCTTTCCTAGCCGGTCCGCTATACAGTCCGTTGAAGGGAGCCAAGCTGGCCCAGGCCCGGCGCTGGTGCCCCGGTCGCAGAGAGGTGACGCCGGGTCGCGCCATCAACGGAATAAGGCCCCTTTTGGGCTCACCGACCGGTTTCGGTGCCGCGAGGGTCTACGCTAAGGGTTGCCATGAAGGAGATGATTCTCGGCGAGCTGCATCTCGTGTCGACTGGACGAACCGTTCGAGTAACAGGGCAGTCGGCCACCAAGGCCCCTGACCTTCGGGGTACAGCCGAGCTTTTCGGCGTTCGCTCTTGCGCGTGGGAGATGACCATCGCGCTTAACCATTGGAACAATGGCGACCGGGATATCGCGCTCCATGACCGCGGGACGGCTCCGCAGCGATTCGATAGTTTCCGGAGGAGCCGCCGCCTCGGCCTCACCCCAGTCGGGGCCAACCAATGCTCTGTCGAGCTTATGCAGGCCCAGATGGGGGAGAATGAACACCCGACCCTCCGGAAGGTGGAGTTGGCGGAGTTGTCGCGAGGTGCCGGCTGCGACGTCACGGCCGTGCTGACCAAGATGGGTGCCGAGGTCGGCACACGCGCGTTGCTCATTGCGGACACCAGCAAACACAGATCCCGCTACTGCGCTAGGTTTCCCTGCCACGCCGCCGAGGTAGCGGTGGTTGCTTACGTCCTCACCCGCATCGCGCCCTTTCATCGCCAGATCCGGGCCTGACCCAGGGCACCCTGCTGGCCATCGATGTATTGGGGACAACGGGTAATGAGTAGTCCGTTACATGCGTTGCCGATCCTGGCGAAGGCTCATCGTGGAGTAGTACGGATGGATACGTCCCCACCGGAGGGGGTTCGAGCAGATGCGGCTTGGGCACCGCGTAGGCGCAGTCTCGACAATCAGCAGATCTGGTAGGGATGTCCGAGCGCATGCAATATGCCGACGCCCCGCCGACCCTGTAGGTTCGGCGGGGCGTCGGCCTGCTCTTACAAGAGCTCGGGATTAGTCCGTCGCAGAGCCGTGGATGCGCTCTTGCTGCTCGGCGTCCACCTCTGCCCACGACGGGTGGCTGCGGTCCACTACCACCGGCCGTTCTCTCTCTGGCGTCGGCTCGTGGTACTCGTCGCCGTCATTTTCATCCTCTGGACCGGGC